>JBGSRQ010000238.1:0-5082 GCA_041737515.1 Rhodobacterales bacterium
GAAAAAATGGCGGCGGCACTTTCGTCGAGCGTCAGGCCCAGCTCATCGGCCAGCGCGGTGTTCAGGCGGATCAGCCGCGGGGCCGGGGCCGGGTCGCCCGTGACCGGCAGGGAAAACCCCGGCAGGTCACGGGCATAGGTATTGTCGAACACAAAGCCCATTATCCCGCGCTCGTCATTCGGCTGCGGCGCGGCGCGGCAGCTTCCAGTCGGGGCGGATGAAATGGCAGGTGTAGCCGTTGGGGATACGCTCCAGATAATCCTGATGTTCGGGCTCGGCCTCCCAGAAATCACCTGCGGGTTCAACCTCGGTGACGACCTTGCCCGGCCAGATGCGGGACGCATCAACATCAGCGATGGTATCCAGTGCAGTCGCCCTTTGCGCCTCATCCAGATAATAGATGGCTGAGCGGTAGGACAGGCCGCGATCATTGCCCTGCCGGTTTTTCGTGCTGGGATCGTGGATCTGAAAGAAGAACTCCAGAAGCTCGCGATAGCTGATCACCGCCGGATCAAAGATATTCTCGATCCCCTCGGCATGGGTGCCGTGGTCGCGGTAGGTCGCGTGGCGCACATCACCGCCGGTATAGCCCACACGGGTTGCCAGAACGCCGGGGCGTTTTCGGATCAGATCCTGCATACCCCAAAAACAGCCGCCCGCCAGAATTGCCCGTTCGTGCATTTCAGATCTCCTCTACCTGATCGAGATAAGCGCCGTAGCCTTCGGCCTCCATATCATCCTTGTGCACAAATCGCAGCGAGGCCGAGTTGATGCAATAGCGAAGGCCGCCCCGGTCGCGCGGGCCATCGGGGAAAACATGGCCCAGATGGCTGTCGCCGTGTTTGGATCGCACCTCGACGCGCACCATGCCCAGCGTCGCATCGCGCAGTTCGGCGACATTTGCAGGCTCGATCGGTTTGGTGAAACTGGGCCAGCCGCAGTGCGAATCGAACTTGTCGGCTGATGCGAACAGCGGCTCGCCCGACACGATGTCAACATAGATGCCGGGTTTCTTGTTGTGCAGATACTTTCCCGTGCCCGGGCGTTCGGTGCCGCTTTGCTGGGTCACGCGGAATTCTTCCGGGGTCAGTTTCTTGAGCGCTTCGGGGGTTTTGGTGTAGCTGGGCATGACATGCTCCGTTCAGTTGCATGCCCTAATGTGGGGCACATGGCGCGGATTCCCAATAGTCTGTATCAGCCGATCACGCTTGCGCGACTGCAAGGGTCACAAGACCAGATCGGCCTCTTGCGGGTTTTCGTCTTCCGCCGCGCCCTGCACTGCAAAAGCAATGGCAAAGGTCAGGATCCCGACGCGCCCGGCATACATCAGAAGGATCAGCACGATCTTTCCTGCATCGCTTAGTCCGCCCGTGATACCCATGCTGAGCCCGACCGTCGACAGCGCCGAGATCGCCTCGAACAGAACCTGCTCGAACGGCGCGGTGGGCTCCAGAACCAGCAGAACGGTTCCCGACACAAGGATCAGCAACAGGTAATAGCACAACCCCGCCACAGCCAGACGAATACGGTCTTCATGCAGGCGGTGGCCGAACAGAACGACATCCCGCCGACCCCGCACCGCCGACAGCATGACAGCAAGCACGGTCGCAACCGAGGTGGTCTTGAGCCCGCCCCCGGTGCCCGCAGGCGACGCGCCAATCAGCATCAACGCGATCAGCACAAGGGCCGTGGCCCCGCCGATGCCGCCAATGGGAACCGTATCAAACCCCACGGTGGTCGAGGCCGTCATCGCCTGAAAGAATGCGGCCCACCAGCGATCAGACGCGGGAAGTGCCGCGATTGCCGGTTCGCCAAAGCGCAGGAACACCGTGCCCGCCGCAACCAGCAGCAGCGTCATCCGAAAGATCACGGTTGACGAAAACGCAAGCGCGCGCCCTTCCCCCCGTATCCGCTGCCACAGATCAACCACCACGATGAAGCCCAGCGCGCCCAGGATCGACAATGCGCAAATTACCATGTTGATGCCGGGATTTCCGACAAACGCCTCCATGCTGGTTGGAAAAAGGCTGAACCCCGCCGTGCAGAACGCGGATATCGCATGGAAGATTGCCTGCCACGCGGGGTTGGCAATGCCTTCGGCGCGAAAGAGCGGGTAAAGAAGCACCGCCCCCAGAAGCTGGATCGTCAACGAAAACACGACGACCGCGCGCAGGAACTGCGGCACGTTCAGGCCGTCGGGAAGGTTGAACGCCAGTCGCGTGCCGCGTTGATGATAGCCCGAAAGCCGGTGGCGCATCATCAGAACCGCAAACGATCCGATGGTCATGTAGCCAAGCCCGCCTGCAAGGATCAAAAGCGTGATTACCCCCTGTCCGGCCAGTGAAAACGAGGTGCCGGGGTCGATGGTGACCAGCCCGGTTGTGGAGACCGCCGACACCGCGATGAACAGGGCATCCAGCGCGCCCACGGGGACGGCCTGCATTGCGGGCAGCATCAGCAAAAGCCAGCCCGCCAGCATATAGGTAAGATATCCGAAAGCCAGAAACCGGGCCGGATGGGTCTGAAAGGCTGCGTGGCGGAGTTTCGCACGAATGCGCGTCAAGCGGGGCAAACCTGCACCCCTGCGGTCAAACGGATCCATTCCGTTCCTCATGATAGCGCCGGCTCAGAAGCCGGCAGACCGACCAACTATCACGATGGCGTGCCGGTTCCCTTCCTTGTTGTTGCAATGCAGGACTGCAGCGCATGCAACCCTCAGGCCGGAACGACCATGCCTTTGCCGCGCGCCAGTTCGCGCATCTTGTCCTGCAGCTTTTCAAAGGCGCGCACCTCGATCTGGCGGATGCGCTCACGGCTGACGCCGTAGCTTTCCGACAAATCCTCAAGCGTGACCGATTCCTCGGACAGGCGGCGTTGCATCAGGATATCGCGTTCGCGGTCGTTCAGAACGGCCATCGCCTGCGCCAGCAGTTCCCGGCGGGTTTCCAGCTCGTTGCGCTCGGCATAGTCGCCGGCCTGATCGCTGTCTTCATCCTCCAGCCAGTCCTGCCATTGGGTTGATCCTTCGCCGTCGGCCCCCACGGTCACGTTCAGCGACGCATCACCGCCCGACAGGCGGCGGTTCATTGCAATGACCTCATCCTCGCTGACCGAAAGATCGGTCGCGATGCGGGTCACGTTTTCGGGGCGCAGATCGCCCTCCTCCAGCGCGCCGACTTTGGCTTTAGCCTTGCGAAGGTTGAAGAACAGCTTTTTCTGCGCAGACGTGGTGCCCAGTTTCACAAGGCTCCACGACCGCAGGATGTATTCCTGAATCGAGGCGCGGATCCACCACATCGCATAGGTCGCAAGGCGAAACCCCTTTTCGGGGTCAAAACGCTTGACGGCCTGCATCAGGCCCACATTCGCCTCGGAAATCACTTCGGCCTGGGGCAGACCGTAGCCGCGATAACCCATGGCGATTTTCGCGGCCAGCCGCAGGTGCGATGTCACCATCTTGTGGGCTGCGGGCGCGTCCTGATGATCGACCCAGCGCTTGGCCAGCATGTATTCCTCTTCCGGCTCCAGCAGGGGAAACTTGCGGATTTCCTGCATGTAGCGGTTCAGCCCCTGTTCGGGGGACGGTGCGGGAAGATTTGCATAGGTGCTCATCGTGACCTCCATCGCCGGAAACACGCCCGGCGTTACGTTATGTAATCTGTCTGATACGCCGCACAAGATGCAGCGCTATCCTGATCATCTAAACGCCGCATGAACGGGTTTCCGTCGCAGCCAGCGACGCTGTCAACAGGGCTGTCAGCAGGTCCCGCGCGCGCGCCGATGCTTTTTCATCGCCAAAGGCAACGGTCGGGCGGCACGCCTACAGCACGAAGTCGCTGGCCTGCATCGCGTTGACGTTGTTCATGAAGATGCGGAAATCGCCGATCGCGTCGCCGTTCAGATCGCCGATCACGAAATCCCCGTCGAACCGCACCTGACCTGCACGCCCGGTAAACGCCGAAGTGATGAACCGGAAATCCTGGTTTCCCGTGGCGTTCAGATTTGCATCCATGGCGTGAAGGTCGATCCTGTCGCCCTGCGCACTTTTGAAATCGGTAATCACCTCGGCAAAGTTTCTGCTGACCGGGGCATGAAACTTGTTGCTGTAGACAAAGGTATCAGCCCCCGCCCGACCCGTCAGTTCATCAAACCCGTTGACCCCGGTGATACGGTTGGCAACCCCGGATCCAAAAATAGCATCGCCGCGATGTGAGCCCACGACATTTTCGACTGAAACCACGCGCTCCTGACGGGAGGTGCCGGTTTGCACAAGACCTGCCCGAAGATCGACCGTCACACCGCCGGGGGCCGTGCTGTCGCTGGACCGGGGAATATAGCTGATCGTGTCGATACCGGTGCCGCCTGCATAGGCATTCTGCCAGCCGACGCTGGTGAACGTATCATTGCCCGCGCCGCCGAAATAGACGCTGTGAAAGGTCTCCAGAAAGAACCGGTCATTCCCGTTGCCGCCATAAAGCTGGTCGCGGATATCGCTGCTGAAGGACCCGAATCCCCGGCCGACGTAGACATCGTTGCCATCGCCCAGTTGGATGATATTGCCGAATTCCTTTTCATTCACCACCACGTCGTTGCCGGCGGCGGTGAACACATCGTTGTCACCGCCCAGATCGTCGGTGCGGTTCAGAAGGATGCTGTCATTGCCAGCAAGGCTGCGCAGGATCAGCGCCGCATTGTTCGCCACCTCGCCCTGACGGAAGGTGTCGTTGCCGTTTGTCAGGGTGATGCGTCTGCCCAAGCTGGTTCTCCTTGTGTTCAGGCGAATGT
This sequence comes from Rhodobacterales bacterium, assembly GCA_041737515.1. GTDB lineage: Bacteria > Pseudomonadota > Alphaproteobacteria > Rhodobacterales > Rhodobacteraceae > JBBQZP01. The sequence continues at coordinate 4,786 of JBGSRQ010000238.1, forward strand.
GATCAAATGCAGGGCGTTCTGCAATGCCTTTATCCGGCGGCCCGCACTATAAGGACGCACCGTTGGGGCGTTTCCCGCACAGGTTGCGTGCGGCTGTCTGGGGGTGCAGATGTCCGGCGCAGGTGGGCGGCGAGAACGGCGCCCGGACCAGATGCAACCGCCGGATCGCTAACGCGGTGCCTGGTCCAGCACTTCCACCGCCAGAACCGTCGGCAGGTGCTGCGCGATTTCGGCCCAGGTGTCGCCCTCATCCGGGCTGGCAAAGACCGAACCGCTGTTGGTGCCGAAATAAACGCC
>JBGSRQ010000330.1:0-7872 GCA_041737515.1 Rhodobacterales bacterium
GGCAGGCGCGCAGGACCGGGCGGCGGCGCTGGTGGCCGAGGCCGAAGCGGCGTTGCAGCCCTACGGGACCAGGGCCGATGTATTGAAAGAGGCGGCGCGGTTTGTCATCGCGCGGCAGAAGTGAGGCGGAATGACTGAAGCAACCACTCCCAGGACCCCGATGCTGGACCGGGTTCATATACCCGCCGACATGAAGGCGCTGAGCGACCGGGACCTGCGACAGCTTGCTGATGAGTTGCGTGCAGAAACCATCTCGGCAGTCAGCGTGACGGGCGGGCATCTGGGGGCGGGCCTCGGTGTTGTGGAACTGACCGTGGCGCTGCATGCCGTCTTTGACGCGCCGCGCGACAAGATCATCTGGGATGTCGGCCATCAGTGCTATCCGCACAAGATCCTGACCGGGCGTCGGGATCGCATCCGCACCTTGCGTGCAGAGGGCGGGCTGAGTGGTTTTACCAAGCGGTCGGAAAGCGCCTATGATCCGTTTGGCGCGGCACATTCGTCAACCTCGATCAGTGCCGCGCTGGGCTTTGCCGTTGCGCGCGATCTGGGCGGCAGTGCGGGCGATGCGGTGGCGGTGATCGGCGACGGTTCGATGTCGGCGGGCATGGCATACGAGGCGATGAACAACGCGGGCCATCTGAAAAAGCGCCTGTTCGTCATTCTGAACGACAATGAGATGAGCATCGCACCGCCGACCGGGGCGATGTCGGCCTACCTCTCGCGGCTTTATGCAGGTGCGCCGTTTCAGGAGTTGAAGGCAGCGGCCAAGGGTGCGGTCAGCCTGCTGCCGGAGCCTTTCCAGATTGGCGCACGGCGGGCCAAGGAAATGCTGAAAGGCATGACCGTGGGCGGGACGTTGTTCGAAGAGCTTGGGTTTTCCTACCTTGGCCCGATCGACGGGCACGATCTGGACCAATTGTTGCCAGTTCTGCGCACGGCGCGGGTGCGGGCGTCCGGGCCGATCCTGATTCATGTGATTACCAAAAAGGGCAAAGGCTACGGCCCGGCGGAAAACGCGCGCGACAAGGGCCATGCGACGGGCAAGTTCGATGTGCTGACCGGGGTGCAGGCCAAGGCCGCCTCGAATGCGCCCAGCTATACCAAGGTTTTTGCGCAATCGCTGGTGGCCGAGGCCGCGCGGGATGAAAAGATCGTGGCCGTCACGGCTGCGATGCCGGATGGCACCGGGTTGAACCTGTTTGCCGAACGCTTTCCGTCACGTTGTTTCGATGTGGGTATTGCCGAGCAACATGCGGTGACGTTTTCGGCAGGCATGGCGGCGGGCGGGCTCAAGCCGTTCTGCACACTTTATTCCACGTTCCTGCAACGCGGCTATGATCAGGTCGTGCATGACGTGGCGATCCAGCGCCTGCCGGTGCGCTTTGCAATTGATCGCGCGGGGCTTGTGGGGGCCGACGGGGCAACGCATGCAGGGGCGTTTGACGTGGCTTTCCTTGCGAACCTGCCCGGCTTTGTGGTGATGGCGGCAGCGGACGAGGCGGAACTGGTGCATATGGTCACCACGGCAGCAGCCCATGATGACGGCCCTATCGCGTTCCGCTTTCCGCGCGGCGACGGCGTGGGCTGCGAGATGCCCGCGCAGGGCGTGCGTCTGGAAATCGGCAAGGGCAGGATGATCCGCGAAGGGGCGCGCGTGGCCATCCTTTCGTTCGGCACCCGGCTGTCAGAGGTGCTGGTGGCCGCCGAGGCTTTGGCCGCGCGGGGTATCGCCCCCACGGTCGCGGACGCGCGTTTTGCCAAGCCCCTGGACCGTGATCTGATCTTGCGTCTTGCCCGCGGGCATGAGGCGCTGATTACCATCGAGGAGGGCTCGATTGGCGGCTTTGGCAGCCACGTCGCACAGCTTTTGGCCGATGAAGGCGTCTTTGATAGCGGCCTGAAATTCCGCAGCATGGTGCTGCCCGATACGTTCATTGATCAGGCCAGCCCCGAGGCAATGTATGCCGTGGCCGGAATGAATGCCCCCCAGATCGAGGCGAAAGTGCTGGAAACGCTGGGGGTGGCCGTCGTCAGCAAGCGGGCGTGACATCTTTGTCAAACCCTTGTGACCTCAGCATGCATTTGCGGCAAACGTGCTCTGACGCGGCTAGTCTGATCACTGAAACGTCGTGGGAGTGATTTGGTGGACCGATCTCGGGACGGGATACGGGGGGGCAGAATACGGGCGGCGTTGCGCTATATCCGCGACGGCGGCGCGTCAACCGACGGACTGCCAACCCGCGTTCTGGCCGAGATTGACGACCGAGAGCGACGGGCAGAACAGCTGATAGGCTGGGTTCAACTGTCGGTCGTGCTGTTTTTCAGCACACTTTATGCGATTGCGCCACGGGCCGAGGGCGGCTCGGGTGAAAACTTCGTGCCGATCACACTGGCGGCGTATTTCGCCTTTACCCTGTTCCGGCTGCTTTTGTCGTATCGCATCACCATGCCCGGCTGGTTTCTGGTCATTTCCATAATTGTCGATGTGATGCTTTTGTGCGGCCTGATCTTTTCGTTCCACATCCAGTATCATCAGAGCGCAGCCTTCTACCTTAAAGCCCCGACAATCCTGTATTTCTTCTTTTTCATCAGTCTGCGAGCGCTGCGGTTCGATCCGCGATACGTTCTGACCTCGGGCATCATTTCTGCGGTGGGGTGGCTGGCGCTGGTTGTGTTTGCAGTCGTGTATGACATGGGCGACATGCATATCACGCGCAATTATGTGGAATACATGACCTCGAATTCGATCCTGATCGGGGCCGAGATTGACAAGATCATCACCATTCTTGGGGTCACCGGCATTCTGTCGCTGGCGCTTTTCCGGGGGCGGCAGGTGCTGTTCGATGCGACCCAAAGCCACGCCGCCGCCGAGGATCTGAAGCGGTTCTTCGCGCCGGATGTGGCAAGTTCGATCACCGGATCGGACCATCGGCCGGCAGCCGGCCATGGCGAGACGCGCGATGCGGGTATTCTGTTTCTGGATGTCCGTTCATTTACCAAGACTGCCGAAACCATGCCCCCGGAAGCTGTGATGCAGGTTCTGGGTCACTATCAGGACGTGGCGCTTGGCGTGATTCAGCGTCATGGCGGGCAGATCGACAAGTACATGGGCGACGGGATTCTGGCGACCTTTGGCGCGGTGCAGCCCAGCGAGACCTATGCCGCCGACGCGATGCGCGCCGTGTGCGAGACACTTGCGACATTGGACAGTGAAGAAGCGAATTTTGCGGCCTTGGGCTGGCGCGGCACGTTTTCGGTGGGAGGGGGTGTTGCCTGTGGCCCGGTGACAGTGGGTGTGGTGGGCGCACGGGATCGGCTGGAATTTACCGTGATCGGCAATGCCGTGAACCTTGCGGCAAAACTGGAAAGCGCCAACAAACGGCAGGTGACGCGGGCGATGGTGGATGCCGCCTCGTTCGATCTGGCCAAGGCGCAGGGGTTTGAAGGCTTTGCGCTGGGCAAACGGCGCGGGCTGGCAGTGGCCGGCCTGTCGCGGCCTCTGGACGTTGTGGTGCTGGTTTAACGGGTGGTGCCGCCCGGGCCGTCGGCTGCTGTCAGAATGGCCGCAAGCCCGGCGCGGTAATCTGGATACAAGAGCTGGACCCCCAGTTCCTGCTTGATCCGGTCATTCCGAACCCGCTTTGATTCCGCGTAAAAGCTGCGCGCCATCGGGGTCATATCCGCCTCGTCAAACGCAATGGCGGGGGGCAGGGGCAGGTCCAGCAACGTGGCGGCATGGCCGATCACATCTTCTGGCGGGGCTGGATCATCGTCGCACAGGTTATAGGCGGTGCCGGGGGCGGGACGGTTGATCGAGGCTGCCAGCACCCGTGCTATATCATCAACATGGATGCGGCTGAACACCTGCCCGGGCTTGATGATCCGCCTCGCAGTGCCATCGCGGACCTTTTCGAACGGTCCTCGACCGGGGCCGTAAATGCTGGCGATGCGGAACATGTGCAGGGGCAGGCCTGTTGCTGCCCATTGAGCCTCGGCCAGCACGCGGGCGCGGCCCCGGTCAGTGCCGGGGGTCAAGGGCGTGTCTTCATCCACCCAGCCGCCCTGATGATCGCCGTAAACGCCGGTGGTCGACAGATAGCCCGCCCACTCGACCCCAGCCGCAGCGATCTGATCCGCATGCTGCAACAGCACCGGATCGCCCGCCGGGCCGGGAGCGATAGAGCATAGAACATGCGTCGCCCGTGCCAGCGCCGGGCCAAGATCATACCCCGGCCAGACCATCGCTTCAACGCCGGGCGCGCGCAAGGCTGCGGCCCCGTCTCCCGTGCGTGTGGTGCCGATGATGTGCCAACCCTGCGGGATCAGCAGGCGTGCCAAAGCCTGCGCGCAATAGCCGTGGCCAAGGGAAAGAAGTGTCTTCATGGCCGCACTATTTCTGTCGGCGTGTTGCGATGCAAGCCGTCATGCGCCTGTCACCGCCCGCACGCTATGCAAGCGCCCTTGATCAAGCCGTAGCCTCTGGTCCATATTGAGCGATCCATTTTGAAAGACGCATGAAGTGAATGATACGACCCTTCCCCTGCTGACCCCGCCCGATCACCCCGCGCAGATGTTCAGCGACGCCGCCGCCGCTGCGGTGACGCAGCTAGAGACGCTTTATGCCGAGGCGACGGCGTTTCTTGCGACCCATTTCAGCGCCTCGGTCACTGGCGGGCGTCCGGCAGGCCGGGTGCGTGCCTATTACCCCGAAATCCGGCTGACGACGACCAGCTTTGCCAAGACCGACAGCCGGCTCAGCTTTGGTCATGTGGCAGGGCCGGGCACCTATTCCACCGCGATCACAAGGCCAGATCTGTTCCGCAATTATCTGGTGCAGCAGATCGGCCTTCTGATGCAGAACCACGGGGTCGAGGTTTCGATAGGCCACTCAACCACGCCGATGCCCGTGCATTTTGCCGTGTCGGGCAATGCGGCACTGACGGTGCCGCAAGAAGGTGTGCTGGATTTCAGCCTGCGCGATGTGTTCGACGTGCCCGATCTGGCAACGACCAACGATGATATCGTGAACGGCTTGCGCACGGCAAATCCTGATGGATCGGGCCCGTTGGCGCCCTTTACCGCGCAGCGCGTGGATTATAGTCTGGCACGTCTGTCGCATTACACCGCGACGGACCCGAAGCATTTCCAGAACCACGTCCTGTTCACAAACTATCAGTTCTACGTCGATGAATTCGAGGCCTTGGGCCGTGCGGCCCTGGCCAACCCCGCCAGCGGCTACACCGCCTTTGTCGCCCCCGGCAACCACGAGATTTCGGCTTCTGACGGTATCTTGCCGTTAAACCCCAAGATGCCGCAGATGCCGACATATCATCTGAAACGGGCTGACGGGCAGGGCATCACGCTGGTCAACATCGGCGTCGGACCGTCGAATGCCAAGACGGCGACCGACCACATCGCCGTTCTGCGCCCGCATGCCTGGATGATGGTCGGCCATTGCGCGGGATTGCGCAACAGTCAGAGCCTTGGCGATTTCGTGCTGGCCCATGCCTATGTCCGCGAAGACCATGTGCTGGACGAAGATCTGCCGGTCTGGGTGCCGATCCCGGCTTTGGCTGAAATTCAGATCGCGCTGGAAGAGGCCGTTGAAGAGGTCACCCAGCTTGAAGGTTATGAGCTCAAGCGCATCATGCGCACCGGTACCGTCGCCACGATCGACAACCGCAACTGGGAGCTGCGCGACCAATCCGGCCCGGTGCAGCGCCTGAGCCAGAGCCGCGCGATTGCGCTGGATATGGAAAGTGCGACCATCGCCGCCAACGGCTTTCGGTTCCGGGTGCCCTATGGCACGCTGCTTTGCGTGTCCGACAAGCCTCTGCACGGAGAGTTGAAGCTGCCCGGCATGGCGTCGGATTTCTACCGCACACAGGTCGCGCGGCATCTGCAGATTGGCATCCGGGCGATGGAAAAGTTGCGTGATATGCCGATTGAACGCATCCACAGCCGCAAGTTGCGCAGTTTTGAGGAAACGGCCTTTCTTTAGCGGCGCTTTTCCCCAGTTTTCGGCCATCTGGGGCTTGATTTATGCCCTGAAAACCTGTGTAGCGGGTCATCCGCCCGTTTGGGCTTGAAAGACCCCGCAGCAAATGGGGCAGATTGCAAAGGACAGGTTCATGAACAAACCGATGACAAAGACCCAACTGGTTGCGGCCTTGGCCGAAGAAATGGGCGCAGACAAGAAAACCGCAACGTCCGCGCTGGACGCGATCACCGCAGTTGTGACCCGCGAAGTTGCCGCTGGCGGTTCCGTAACGCTGCCCGGTCTGGGCAAGGTTGCCTGCCGTGCGCGCCCCGAGCGTCAGGTCCGCAACCCGGCCACCGGCGAGACGATGACCAAAGCTGCCGACAAGCAGGTGAAATTCGCGATCGCCAAGGCGCTGAAAGACAGCGTCAACGGCTGATTGCTTTTCCCCGGTGGGGACGGACGGGGTCGCCTTTTGGCGGCCCTTTCCATTTCCTGAGCGTGGCGATACCGCTGGGTCGCGGGGCGGCCAGACCCCGACAGGAGCAGGAATGGATATTCGCGCGCTGGTCATGGGCGTTTTCTTTGCGTTGATGTGGTCGTCGGCTTTTGCAACGGCGCGCATCATCGTGGCCGATGCGCCACCGCTGTTTGCGCTGGCGGTGCGGTTTGCAATCTCGGGCGGGCTGGCGTTGGCGCTGGGCTATGCTTTGGGTCAGCGCGTGGTGCTGACGCGGGGCCAGTGGCGCGCGACAGTGGTGTTCGGGCTGTGCCAGAATGCGCTGTATCTTGGTCTCAACTTCATCGCGTTGCGGCAGGTAGAGGCTTCGCTGGCGGCCATCATCGCCTCGACCATGCCACTATTGGTGGCGGCTTTGGGATGGGCGTTTCTGGGTGAACGAATCCGGCCTGTTGGCATCGCCGGGCTGTTGGCGGGTGTGGCAGGGGTTGCGCTGATCATGGGCGCGCGGATTACCGAGGGTGTTGATCTGGCGGGCCTGGCGCTGTGTGGCACGGCGGCACTGGCGCTGGCTGTCGCTACGCTGACAATGCGGGGCGCGTCTGGCGGCGGCAATCTGTGGATGGTCGTGGGGCTGCAGATGCTGGTGGGATCCGGCGCCCTTGGGCTGGTGTCGCTGGCGACCGAGGTTTGGGCGGTCAGCCTGTCGTGGAAATGGGCTGCGGCGTTTGCCTATCAGATTTTCGTGCCGGGCATCGCCGCAACGATGATCTGGTTTTCGCTGGTGGACAAGATCGGGGCAGTGCGGGCGTCGACCTTCCACTTCCTGAATCCGTTTTTCGGCGTGCTGATTGCGGCAGTTCTGCTGGGCGAAAACGTCCATCCAACGGATATGATCGGGGTTGCGATCATCATGGCGGGCATTCTGGCGGTGCAGATGGCCAAGGCGCGTTGAAACACAGATCACGCAGGCTTTCAGTGACGCCAGCCGCGCGCCGCTTCAATGTGCGCACATGGATCTTGTGCTTGGATATCTTGCGGGCCTTCTGACCCTGATCAACCCGTGCGTCCTGCCGGTGCTGCCGATTGTTCTGGCCAGCGCGCTGCAGGCGCACAGATTGGGGCCGGCGGCACTGGCGGCCGGAATGTCGGGCGCGTTTGTCGCGCTGGGGCTTGGCGTGGCGATGCTGGGCGCAAGCCTTGGGCTGGCAGATGATACAGTCAGCCGGGCGGCGGCGGTTCTGATGATGGTCTTTGGTCTGGTGCTTCTGGTGCCGCGCCTGAACGCAGGGTTTGCCACCGCAACGGGCAGCATGGCCGCGACCGCAGATGCCGGGATCGACCAGATCGACCGGTCCGGTCTGGGCGGGCAGTTTCTGGGCGGTGCATTGCTGGGCGCTGTGTGGAGCCCTTGTGTCGGGCCAACGCT
>JBGSRQ010000347.1:0-7478 GCA_041737515.1 Rhodobacterales bacterium
GCGCGACCGTCTTGCCGCCGCCGGATGCGGCGCGCCTCTGCGCCCCGATGCGGCGGCCGTTCTGAAACGTCTGCGCGCAAAGGTTGCGTGAATCACTGACGGACCCGGCCATTTCGCAAGTTCACCGCATGAACGCACCGAAATCCGGATCAATTTATACACGATATAAATGCCACCTTTCACCGGGCCTGCGCCCAAACGCGAATGGAAAGACCATGAACGAGCCAGTCATCAACAAAACCTCTGCCGCCTGGGCCATGTTTACCTACATGAACTTCGGCGTCGCCGCCGTGATGATGGCGGGCGGTATCTACTTTCTGGAAGCCAGCTTCGCCGCCAAGGGCTTTTACGCCATGGCTGCCCTGATGCTGGTAAACTCGACGGCGGCGATCACCAAGACCCTGCGTGAAAATGAAGAATCGCAGCGCATCTACAACAAGCTGGATGAAGCCCGGACCGAGCGTATCCTGATGGAAGTCAACAACAAGGTGGCGTAACCCGCACCGAAACAACGACGCCAGGCCACCCTTGGCCCGGCGCAATCTTGAAAGGCCGCGCCATGACCGCCGTATCCCCGACCAATCCCAGGCCACGCCGCTGGTTTCGTCTTCTGGGGCATGCGTTCTTTTCGATGCTGCTTTTGGGCGGGGTTGCATGGTCGGTCACGGCGCTGTCGTTCCACCTGACAGGAGGGGTCAGGCTGGCCGCACAGGGGGCGGTGATCATTGCAGCCCTCGGCGTCATTGCCCTGCGCCTGCGGCAGCGCCGTCAGGGATGGATTGCTGTTGCCGCTGCTGCCGTTGCGGTGGGTGGGTGGTATCAGACGCTTACCCCCTTGGCCGATCGTGTCTGGGCCAGCGACGTGGCGCATGGCGTGACTGCAGACATCTCGGGTGACATCGTGACCCTGCGGAACGTACGCAACTTTGACTGGACCAGCGAAACGACAGCCATCGAGCAGTGGGAAACCCGCAGCTACGATCTGTCCAAGATTGCGACAGTGGATATGATCACCTCGGTCTGGGGCAACCCCGACATCGCGCATCTGATCGTCAGCTTTGGCTTCGGCGATGGCCAGCACGTTGCCTTTTCCGTGGAAGTGCGGCGCGAGGCGGGCGAAAGCTTCAACGAGGTTGGTGGCTTTTTCCGCCAGTTCGAACTGGTGCTGATCGCCGCGGATGAGGCCGACGTGATCAAGGTGCGCACCAACCAGCGCGGCGAGGATGTGCGGCTTTACCCGATCAACCTGACGCCCGACCAGATGCGCACGCTGTTTCGCAGCTATATCGACCAGGGCAATGCGCTGGCCCGGACGCCCGAATTCTACAACACCGTGACCGCAAATTGCACCTCGGTCGTCTACCGTCTGGCGCGGGTGATCAAGCCCGACATGCCGCTGGATCAAAGCCTGCTTCTGTCCGGCCGCCTGCCCGAATATCTGAACAAAATGGGTGCGCTGCAGGGACGTGGCAGCATGGCCGACCGCCGCACCGCTGCCGCGATCAGCGCAAAGGGTCTGGCCGCTGGCGACACGGATTATTCAACAGCCATCCGCAGTCGCCCCTGATGCAGCGCCGCTTGCCCTTGCCCCGGTTTCCCGATACTTCGCGGAAAAACCGCATCCGGAGGCCATATGACCGCGCCCAAGAAAGTTGTTCTCGCCTATTCGGGCGGTCTTGATACCTCGATCATCCTGAAATGGCTGCAAACCGAATACGGGTGTGAGGTCGTGACCTTTACCGCCGATCTGGGGCAGGGCGAGGAACTGGAACCCGCCCGCGCCAAGGCGGTGCTGCTGGGGATAAAGCCCGAGAACATCTATATCGAGGACGTGCGCGACGAATTCGTCCGCGATTTCGTCTTTCCGATGTTCCGTGCGAATGCCTTGTATGAGGGGTTGTATCTGCTGGGCACGTCAATCGCACGGCCGCTGATTTCAAAGCGACTGGTCGAGATTGCGGCGATGACCGGTGCCGACGCTGTGGCGCATGGTGCAACCGGCAAGGGCAACGATCAGGTCCGTTTCGAACTTTCGGCCTATGCGCTGAACCCCCATATCCGGGTCATCGCGCCGTGGCGGGAATGGTCGCTGACCAGCCGCACCAGCCTTTTGGCCTTTGCCGAGGCGAACCAGATTCCGGTGGCCAAGGACAAACGCGGCGAAGCGCCGTTTTCTGTGGATGCAAACCTTCTGCACACCTCCAGCGAGGGCAAGGTTCTGGAAAATCCGGGGAAGGAAGCGCCCGATTATGTGTATCAGCGCACCGTCGATCCCGAAGCGGCCCCAGACAACTCCGAAATGGTGGAGATCGGGTTTGAGCATGGCGATGCCGTTTCGATCAATGGCGAGGCACTTTCCCCCGCCACGATCCTGACCCGCCTGAATGATCTGGGCGGCAAGCATGGCGTCGGGCGGCTTGATCTGGTGGAAAACCGCTTTGTCGGCATGAAATCGCGCGGTGTTTATGAAACGCCGGGCGGCACGATCCTTTTGGAAGCGCACCGCGGGATCGAACAGATCACTCTGGATGCGGGGGCCGGGCACCTGAAAGACAGCATCATGCCGCGCTATGCCGAGCTGATCTACAATGGCTTCTGGTTCAGCCCGGAACGCGAAATGCTGCAAGCGCTGATCGACAAAAGCCAGGAGCATGTCACCGGAACCGTGCGCTTGAAGCTTTACAAAGGCTCGGTCCGCACGGTGGCGCGCTGGTCGGACCATTCGCTTTACAGCGAAAAGCATGTGACGTTCGAAGAAGATGCCGGGGCGTATGATCAAAAGGACGCGGCCGGTTTCATCAGGCTGAACGCGCTGCGGCTAAAGCTGATCGCCACGCGCAACGCCCGGTTCAAATAGCGGCCTGCGCGGCACGCGCTTCTGCCTCCAGCAGCCTGCCGGCCAGCTTCAACGGCACAGTCAGGTCATCGTAAGCCAGTTTGATCTGGTCGATAAGCGTGGCCTGGCTGGCGAACAATCCGCCGATCCTGAAAAGGTCGCGCTTGTGTCGCAAGGCCACATGCATGTCGGCCCCGTCACTGGTGGCGGAAAAGAGCGTGGCCCCCGACCCGACCAGACCCTGAAGCCCGGTCAGAACCGACAGAACGGCATCCAGACCAGGATGATCGACAGTGCGATCCAGACTGGCCCAGACGCCGTAGCTTTGCCCATCGGCCCCGGTGAGCGTGCGGATCGGAACCAGATCATCAACCTTCAGGTTGCCCTTGAAGACGAACCAACCCCTCGTCTGGTTTTCGGCGGCCAGAAAGAACGGCGGCATCGGCGCCATGTTCTGAAAGGCAATCACAATGCCACCGAACAGCACCGTGGAATTCTTGCCGCCCGTCTCGCACTTTACCTCGGCAAACTGCACTTTGCGACCACCGATCGTGCCGCTTATCAGGTCTTCGCCCTTTCTGCGCCGACATTTGGGCAGCAAGCGTTCGGGCAGGGTCGTCGCAAATAATCTGGCGTCCGGGCTATAGATCATGCCCACGCTTTGCGCGAGGATCGGCATGATCACGGCTTCATGCCCGCGCCGCGTGCGCAGAACGATCAGCGACAAAAGCACGAAGGCGGCTGCGGGCGGAAGGGCAATCCATGCCGAGAAGCTTTGCCCACCGTTGGTCAGGAAAAACAGGACTGCCCCCGTCACAACGACCGTTCCGACCAAAAGCACCCAACCGTGGGTCGTGATCCTGCGCAACTGCGGCAAAAGATCGGGCAACGTCACCATGGGTGTTGCACCTGAAACTTGAGCCTAGGGTCTAGACTCATTGATCGTCAAAGCCAGAAGATGACGGTGGCGGCGAGGGCAACGGCGGAGAGGAAGGTCTTGGCGCACCTGTCATAACGGGTTGCGATGCGGCGCCAATCTTTCAAACGGCCGAACATGATCTCGATCCGGTTGCGGCGCCGGTAACGTCGTTTGTCGTAGCGGACTGCCTTGCCGCGCGACTTCCGACCGGGGATGCAGGGCTTTATCCCCTTGTCTTTCAACGCTTCCCGGAACCAGTCGGCGTCATAACCACGGTCGGCGAGCATCCATTTGGCGGCGGGCAGACTACCCAGCAGAGCGGCGGCTCCGGTGTAGTCGCTGACTTGACCTGCCGTCATAAAGAACTTCAGCGGACGCCCCTTCGCATCGGTGACAGCATGCAACTTGGTGTTCAAGCCACCCTTCGTGCGCCCGATCAGGCGCCCGCGCTGATCATCTGGCCCCCTTTTTTCGCCCGCAGGCTCGAAGCCGTGCGGTGCGCCTTCAGATAGGTCGCGTCGATCATGATGGTCTTCTGCTCGGTGCCCTCGGAGGCCAGGCCCTCCATCATCCGCGCAAAGACACCCATGTCCCCCCACCGCTTCCATCGGTTGTAGAGCGTCTTCGGTGGGCCATACTCCCTAGGCGCATCGCACCACCTCAAACCATTGCGATTGATGAAGATTATGCCGCTCAAAACCCGCCGATCATCGACGCGCGGCTTGCCATGGCTCTTTGGAAAGAACGGTCTCAGCCGCTCCACCTGCTCGTCCGTCAGCCAGAATAGATTGCTCATGATCACCCCCATAGCCAGGGGGCATTGAATCACGCAGCGACGGCAGCCTCAAGCAAATCAATGGGTCCTGACCCTAGCTATGAAATCCCTTTCGACGCATGCTAACCCACTTGGCTCACGCTTGCCGACACCTCGAGCGTTACTGAGGGTAAGTGGCAGTGCGCGGACGGCGTGTCGTGGAGCGATCAAAAGGGCGCGCGTAAAAGCGAGCAGATTTGCAAATCGCATCTAGTCTAGTATTGATCTGATCTGCTGCCAGACGGGCAATGAAGACAGGCAATAAAATGTCGGTTCAACGCGGCTTGTGTTCAAGTGTATGAGGGAAATGGGATTGCGCTTCAGAGCCTATACTTTCCCAAAGTTCGTCACGAAGGGTCGATCTGGCTTCAGTGACCTTTGAATATAGAAAGTCCTTCCCCATTGCTTCAGCATGCTTGGATACTTGATCCAAACAACTGAAGACCCAAGCATAGTTCCGCATGAACGTATCTCCTACCCTTATTCTAGATTCAGTCGTTTCAAACCCGTTAGCCTTGTGCTTTGCGTCCAATAGTGGTTCTCTCATCGATTAAATGGACAGGTTGAAAAAATGGTGGAATGGTTTTTTGACTATCGCCCCAAATGGACAATTTGCTCATTGCTTGACTGATGGACAAAAGAGCTGCCACATCTGTCAAAATCGCGGATGATTTCGGAAGGCCATCAATCTCGGCAAGGGATGCACCTGACAAAAGCAGTCCGTTGAGTTGCGCCACGTTCATGTATCGTTCCCCCAGTTCACCTTCATCCACTAAGCCGCAAGATCATTTAACAAGGTGTTAACAAAATCGACGGACGTGCGTTGTGCCGGGGGATAAGCGATCGCTGGCACCGAGGTAGGCGAAAAGGCGCTTAATGGAGATCGGCAGGTGGTCAATTTTGCGGCGCTCCTGCACTCGGAGCCGCGCCACGATGTCCTTAGAGAAGAAATCCGCAGAGAACGTCCGAGACACAGGGAGGCGCGACCACTTGGCGCTACTCGATTGTACGGGGTGTTCATGCATCGACTGTACAGCCGACTGGAGGAGACAGCCGCTCTTGCTTGGTTGATCTACCGCCCTGTTTGGCTCAGTCTGCACCCTTGCGGTCGGCATCAGCACTTGGTAGTCAAATCGAAGTCAAACGGCGGATCACGGCGACGTCTGCGTGGCGGGGCGTTGGTGCAGACGACACGGTCGAACCTCACCAAGCTCGTTATCATTCGAACTGGAGCGTGCCACGGCCCGGTATTGTCCCCGCGTGACCAAGGTCAGGCCAGCAGCCAAAAGCGTGCCAAGCGCACCGCCGCCGGTATAGGCCAGTACCGCCACGCCCAACCCTGACCCCGTACTCCATGCGTTCAGTACAGCCCCGAGACCAATGGTAACGCCGATCAGCATGAATGCTACGGGCATTGCTTCCCTCCTGTACCCAAGGCGCGTGAGACACGCGCCCCGGTAGTACTAGTGGCAATGTCTTAAGATACTTTTAATGCTCAACGCAGGATCTCGTTCGCCTGGCGCAGCTCGCGGTTCTCGCGTTCCAGCGCCTTCATCCTCTCAGCCATCTCGCCGGAAACACCGGCCCGCTTGCCGCTGTTCACCTCGGGAGTGGGCAAAACTTGGGGGTCACGGGGCTCTTTGGTAAGCGCCGGTTAGCCTACCGTCGAGTGTCCGCCATCAGCGCCCATGGGACAGTTTAGCATGATTGCGTAGCGGAGGGTTTGCGGCTCATCTTTACCCCAGTGGGAGTCGAAGATGATGAAGAAGCCCGTGACGACGAAGGCGCCTGCCGAGCAGTTTGTGAAGGATATCCGGCGCGCGACGCGCAAACTGCATTCGTCTGAGGAGAAGATCCGGATCGTTTTGTCGGGCCTTCGTGGCGACGACAGCATTGCCGAGCTGTGCCGCAAGGAAGGGATCGCCCAAAGCCTGTATTACAGCTGGTCGAAGGAATTCCTCGAGGCCGGCAAGAAGCGGCTTGCCGGTGATACCGCCCGTCAGGCGAATGCAGGCGAGGTGAAGGATCTGCGCGCCGAGGCTTTGGCGCTGAAGGAACTGGTGGCCGATCTGAGCCTTGAAAACCGTCTGCTCAAAAAAAGCATGAGCGGGGCTGGGGGAGACCACGAATGAGATACCACGCCGCCGAAAAGCTCGAAATCATACGGTTGGTCGAGCAATCGCATTTGCCAGTGCGGCGCACTTTGGCCAAGATCGGCATACCACCGACTACGTTCTATCGGTGGTATGACCGCTTTGTCGAACATGGGCCAGAGGGATTGGAAGATCGCCCTTCTTGCCCTTCCCGGGTCTGGAACCGGATCCCCGATGCGGTGCGGGATCGGATCGTTACCCTGGCGCTGGACGAGCCGGAACTGTCGCCGCGTGAGTTGGCCGTCAAGTTTACCGATACGAAAAAGTATTTTGTATCAGAGGCTTCGGTCTATCGCCTGCTCAAATCCCACGACCTCATTACCAGCCCCGCCTAAATCGTCATCAAGGCTGCGGATGAGTTCAAGGACAAGACGACGGCGCCAAACCAGATGTGGCAGACCGACTTCACCTATCTCAAGGTCATCGGATGGGGCTGGTTTTAGGAAATTTGGGGCAATTCAAAGCTTGGAACCGGAGCAAAACTGGATATGGGAAGCGCAACCATCGGCATCTCCTGTCCATCAAGCTGTCAGGATAACAGCCCAGCCGGGGTCCCGCGCTGATACCGATCATGATGCCATCTGCATCCGCGTTGCCGGGTTTGGGGGGTGCTGACGGCTCTGTTGCACAAATCCCGTGAGGGATTCATCTTGTGAATCCAGCGTGGTAGCTGTTCGGTATGAGCAAACCCACCCCCCCCGCCTACAAGACCAGGAACTGGCCCGCCTATAACGAAGCGCTCAAGCGCCGTGGTTC
>JBGSRQ010000352.1:0-49649 GCA_041737515.1 Rhodobacterales bacterium
CCCGCCGCAGCCTCTGCCGCGCCGGTTGCTGTGGAACCTGCCCGTGCGCAGCCCGCACCACGCGACCAACCGCACCCGGTGCGTGCTTTGGCAGGGGCCGCTGTTCAGGACAAACCTGTGGCAAAGACCGGGCCATCCGGCGATCTGATGGATATGTCGAACGAGGTCGTCCGCGCCCTGTCGGATATCCTCGATTTCTCTGAACTGGTTCGCCAGCCGCGTGCCGAACAGGAAAGGCTGATCGAACGCGCCATCCATACCCTGTCGGAAGACCGCAAGATGCACCTGAACGGGCGTGAAGTGGCCGATCTGGTGCATTCGGTGCTGGCCGACATGCTGGGTCTTGGCCCGCTTGAAGCCTTGCTGGCGGATGAGCGGGTCACCGACATCATGGTGAACGGGCCGCATCAGGTTTTTGTGGAACGCGGCGGCAAGCTGGAGCTGACGGCGATCCGGTTTCGCGACAACGCGCATGTGCATGCCGTGGCCAGTCGGATTGTGGCGGCTGTCGGACGGCGGATTGACGAATCTCAACCCATGGTCGATGCGCGCCTGAAAGACGGCAGCCGGGTCAACGTTACCGTGCCGCCACTGGCAATTGACGGGCCGACGATCACCATCCGCAAATTTCCGACAGCCCCTGTCCGGCTTGAGCGGTTGGTTGAAGGCGGCAGCCTTTCGGCACAGATGGCGGCGTTTCTGGGGCTGGCGGCGCTGCTGCGGCTGAACGTGCTGATTTCGGGCGGAACCGGGTCGGGCTAGTCCACCCTGATGAACGCCATGTCGCAGTTCATTCCGGCGGACGAACGTCTTGTGACGATCGAGGATGCCGCCGAACTGCGCCTGCAACAACCCCATGTCGTGCGCTTTGAAACCCGCCCGCCGAATGTAGAGGGCACTGGCGAAATCTCGATCCGCAGCCTTGTCAAGAACGCGCTACGCATGCGCCCCGACCGGATCATCATCGGCGAGATTCGCGGCGATGAGGTGCTGGATCTGCTTCAGGCGATGAACACCGGTCACGACGGATCCATGAGCACTCTGCACGCCAACTCTCCGCGAGAGGCCCTGACAAGGGTGGAAAGCATGGCCGCTCTGGCTGGTTTTGCGCCGGGGGCGGGCGTCGTGCGGCGGCAGTTGACCGATGCTGTGCACCTGATCATTCAGGTGTCGCGGATGCGAGACGGCAAGCGCCGCGTCACCTCCATCTCCGAGATTGCGGGCATCGCAGGCGATGCGATCACCCTGCAGGAACTGTTCACGTTCGACACCTTTGACACCAGCACCCGCACCGAGGTGAAGGGCGAATTCCGCTATTCCGGTTACCGCCCGAAATTCGCGACTCGTGCCTTCGAATACGGCGTGGGCGACGACCTTGACGATATTCTGGGCGGTGCGGCATGTCGGTGATGGTTTTGATATTCGCGCTGGGATTTCTTGTATTCGCGGGGCTTGTGCTGGCCGTTCTGATCCACGCCGACCGCCTGCGCCGCCAGCATCGCGCACGCCTGCGCCGGGTTCGCCCGGACGTTTCCGGCCTTCCGGCCAAGTCGGCCCGCCGCACGAGAACAAACCCGCACGAGAAACACTCGCTTGTCGTGCGCATCGAGCGGCAGTTGGCGCAGACCAGCCTGCGCCTGACAGTGACCGAGCTTTTCGTGCAGCTTTCGCTGGCCGCAGTGGGGCTTTATGCCGCGGGCGTTCTGGCGCTGAACATTCATCCCATGTTGGCCCTGCCAATCGCAATTGCAGTGCCGATGTTAATCGCGGGACTTGTCCTGAACAATGCGAAAGCCCGGTATCGCGCCGCCTTCACGGCCCAGATGCCCGAGGCGCTTGATGTGTTTGCGCGCGGTTTGCGGGCGGGGCGACCGGTTTCGGATTCGCTGGCCATTGTCGTGACCACCGCAACCGGCCCGGTTCAGCGCGAGTTTTCCCGTTGCCATGACGAGATTTGCATGGGTGCGACGCTTGCCGAAAGCCTGGCCCGGCTGAAGGCGCGGATCGCCACGCCGGATGTCAGCTTTTTCTCGGTTGCAACGTCCTTGCAGGCAGAAACCGGCGGCAATCTGATCGAGACGATGGAGGGGCTTGCTGCGCAACTGCGCGAGCGGCGCAAGCTTCTGAAAAAGGCTCGCGCGCTGACATCCGAGGCGCGGGCCTCTGCGATGATTCTGGCAGCTCTGCCCTTTGCGGTGGCGCTGGTGATCGGCCTTCTGAACGGTGGATATCTGGAGCCGCTCTACGCTGACGCGCGGGGTCGTCTGATGGCTTTGGCGGCGATTGGCAGTATCTCGCTTGGGGTGTTCATCATGGCGCGGATGGGAAAGCTGGATGTCTGATTTCATGTGGCACGGCGTGTTCTGGCTTGGGTTTTCCGGCCTTGTCATCACCATGTCGGGGCTTGCGGCACTGCTGCAGACCGAACGGATGCGCAGCCGCGTGACCCTGCGCCTTGGCCGCGCGAATGGCACCGGCCCGGCGCGCCGTGTAACCCCCGGCTCGACCCGCAGCAGCAGTTTTTCCCATGCCCGCCAGCGTCTGCGCCAGATCATCTTGCAGATGGGCGAACGTCTGGCGGTTATTCTGGGCGGCGAGGCGCGCGAAACGGCTGCCAAACTTTCGTCGGCCGGATATCGGGGCCGTGATGCGCTGATGATCTATGCCTTTCTGAAAACCGCTCTGCCGCTCGCCACGGCGCTGTTCGGGTCGATCTGGGTGCTGGGCACCAAAAGCTTCGGGATGGAAATGATCTGGCCTGCGGGTTGCGTTCTTGCTGCGGCGCTGGCCCTGTCGATGGGGGTTGATTTCTTTGTCGATGGCCGACGCAAAACGCGCATGGCCCGTATTCGGCGCGCCTTCCCCGATATGCTGGAACTTCTGGTGATCTCGTCCGAGGCCGGGCTTGGGCCGCAGCCCGCCTTGCAGCGCGTCGCGTCCGAACTTTCTGCCGCCAGCCCGGAGCTTGCCGAAGAAGTTCTGCTGATGGTGTCGGAAATGCGGATGACGAACGACCGCCGCACCGCCTATGACAAGCTGAACATGCGCGTGCCGCTGCCCGAAATCACGGTCTTTACCCAGACACTCGATCAATCCGACACTTACGGCACGCCGTTTTCACGCGCCATGCGCACCCTGATTGCCGAACAACGTGTCAACCGTCTGATGATGATCGAGGAAAAGGCCGCGCGCCTGCCGGTGATCATGACCATCCCGATGATTTTTTGCATCATGCCTGCGGTTTTCGTGGTTCTGGTCGGCCCCGCAGTTTTGAGCATCATCGACAATATCCTGACCGGAAGCTGAATAATGTTCCTTTCCCCGTCCCGTCTGTTGCGCCGCTTCCACAAGGACCAGTCTGGCGCCGTGGCCATCGAATTCGTGCTGATCGCGCCGATTCTGCTGACGCTTTTGTTCGGCATCGTGACGGTCGGTTATTTCATGGGCATCAGCCATTCGGTCCAGCAACTTGCTGCCGGAGCCGCCCGTGCGTCGGTCGCGGGGCTTGATGATATCGAGCGCGCGTCGCTTGCCACTGCCTATCTTTCGCAGGCCTCGACCCGCTATCCCCTGCTGGGCGCGCACAGCCTGACTAATGCGGTCGCACTGAACGGAACCGACCCCGAGGGGATCACAGTGACGGTCAGCTATGCTGTAGAGGGTTCGTTCCTGGGTATTGCCAATGGTCTTCTGGGCCTTGGCATGACCGAAGTTGATGGGAGTGCGTATGTTGCCTACTGAGCCTCTTGCACGTTTTGCCAAAGAGCAGGACGGAACCGTTGCGATCATCGTGGCCCTGATGCTGACCGTGCTTCTGGGCTTTGTGGCCATCGGGGTCGACATGGCGGCGCTTTACCGCGAACGCGCGCAGCTGCAGTCCGTGGGTGATCTGACCGCACTCAGCGCCATGGCCTTGCCAGACGATGCCACAACCCGCGCCACCTATGTGATTGGCCGCAACGCAAAATCAGGGCAAAAACTGGACGATCTGGAAACCGGACGTTACCTGCGCAACCCTGACGTTGCCGCGACAAACCGCTTTGTGGTGCTGCCCCTCGGCACACCGGGGATCAACGCCGTGCGGGTCAAGCTGAAAGACGACGCACCGCTTTATTTTGCGAAGGTCATTTCCAAGTCATCCTTTGTCACGCTGGACCGCACCGCCCTGGCGACCCGCACAGGAGCCGCCAGCTTTTCGCTGGACAGCCATATTGCCGATCTGAACGGCGCCAACCTTGATCAGGCGCTCAAGCTGCGGTTCGGGGCCAGCGCCAGCCTGAGCGCTGTGCAGGTAGATGCGCTGGCCGATGAAACAATCGACCTTGGCACGCTGCTGGATGCCTTGGCCACGCAGACCGGAAACACCTCTCGCAACCCGGCGGATATTCTGAACGCCACCACCACTGACGCCGCAATCATACGCGCGCTGCAATCCGTGCTGCCCGCCTTTGCCGGGAACAGTCTGAATGGCCTGATGACGAATGGGGCCACCACATCATTCGCAGTGGCAGGTCTGGTGGGCGGGATCGACACCGATCTGGGCCTGACCGCTTCGGAGTTCGTCTCGCAGATCAGGCTTTCGGGACTTGATGTCGTCAAGGCCCTGATCGCGGCGGATGGATCAGGGAAAAGCTTCGCGCTGACAACGGCGCTTGCCGTGCCGGGAGTGCTGTCGGTGAATACGGCCATCTCAGGTGGCGAACCCCCCGCGCAATCTGGCTGGATCGGGCTGGGAGAGGAAGGGGTTCAATTGCACCGCGCCGCCGTTCGCATCAAATCCGACGTGTCCATTGACACTGCCCTTCTTGGCAATCTTGGGGTGGGTGTCACGGCTGCGAAACTGAACCTTCCGCTGCATTCCGAACTTGCCGGAGCAACCGCCACACTGGAAAAGCTGAATTGCAGCCTGCCCTCGGCACAATCGGTGGCGGCAGTGTTCAGCACGGCATCCACACCGTTAAACCCGGCCAATGGCACGTCTGTGGCGGCGCTTTATCTGGGCACGCTGCCGCAGGCAAACTCCGGCAAAACCCCGATCAACCCTGCTGATCTGGAATTTGCAGATCTGGTCGAGATCAACATCGTCATAAAGCTGCCACTGCTGCCTGATGTGAAAATCGCCGGGGTCACCATTCAGGGCCGGTCGCATGTGATGGTCGGCACGTCCACAACCCGGACGCTGTCGTTCACCAAGGACGACATTGCCACGGGCCGGACAACCAAAACCTTCGGTTCAGGCAATCTTCTGTCCACGGCGGTCGGTGATCTGTTGTCCAGCCAGAACCTGCAACTGCGGGTCAATCCAGGGCAAGCGGGGCTGGTGTCTGGTCTTGCAGCACCGGTTGTCGCGGCCGTTCTGCAACTGCTGCCGGGGCGGTTGCTGGAATCGCTGACCTCACCCGTTGACAATCTTCTGGACGCCACACTTGACGCCGCGGGCCTGACATTGGGTGCTGGAGAATTGACATTGACCGGGCATCACTGCGAACCGATCAGGCTTGTGCAATGACCAAACCCGCCCCGCTGACATCCGTCAAAGGGGCAGGCAACAGAAAGGTGCGGTGTGATTTCAGGCTGCCGACTGCGTCCGACCAGCCAGCGGCAAAACCTTGCGGGTCATGATCCGGGCATCCTGATCGTCGGGTTCCTTGGCCATGGCACACACTTCGTCGGTGACAAAACCGATCAACTGATAGCGCGAATCCAGTCCGGATTTTGCGTAGATCCGACCAAGTTGCGACTTTACAGTTGCTATCGCGCATCCCCGCATTTCGGCAATTTCACTGTTGGAAAAGCCCTTTGCAACAAAGATTGCGACATCCGCTTCGGCCTGTGAAAGCCCCCAGTCGGCGGCATTCCGCAAAATGACCGTTTCCTTCGCTGCAGGCTCGCCCGCACCCGGTGCAAGCTTAACCTTGCGCTGGCGCTTCATGTAATTTTGAATTTGCGTGAAACTCAAGTAAGCCACCGCCGCTGTCAGCACGAAAAACAGCATGAACATGCCGAAAATCATTGTGAAGCCGACGGCCATGCCTTGCATCGCGAATTTCCAGACCAAAACAGTCTTGAGCGCTGCAATACCTGTTACCAACAAAAACCCAGTCTTCCATACCTGCGACATACGCACGTTCTCCGTTAAACCATAAACGTCCCCGAAGCCGAGAATCGAGGAAAAATCTGGCCAAAGTGTGACCCCAACCCATGCGGCCAGAGCGGTGATTTGGGCACAGGGACAAAACCCGGACATGAGTTGACCCTTGCGGATCGTGTTCGCAGCCTCGACGCGCTCAAGTATGGCTGAGGCGTGGCCAAATGACCTCAAGCCGCGCATCGGTCTGATCCGGCGCCGGGCAGGGCATTGTGCAGCGACCCGAGATGGCATCCGCCAGGATTACGCCGCCAGGGCTTTCCAGCGCCGAGGCATCCTTGCGACCAGCGGCGACTACCTCGCCACCCAGCGGCCAAGTGTCGCACATTCAAGAATGACGCCCCGCCCGGGTCAACCGCAGAAGTCTGCGAAAAAACCGGGCTGCTGTCATGGGGTGCGAGCCAAATCATCTCCTTGTCAAACCAGATCAGCGGCGAACCATGCTTCTTCTGTCGCGCGGTGTCGCGGGGCCAGTTCGTCGCGCGGTAGCGGGCGGGTGTTGGCTTGCTCATACCGCCCGCCTAACTGCATGGATTCACAATATGAATCGTCTATCGACGCTATTGCGCAACACCGGGTTCTCCAACCCATCATCAAGGACCGCAAGCGTCACGATAGCCAATTCAAGGCCGAATCCGCGATTCACCACCGAATAACAGTCCCGTTGACTGGTGACGACGATGTGTTAACAGTTGAGTCTAATTAAGAATCTGCATCTGGCCAAAGCCCGATCAATAAAAATCACGCCGTTTGTCAATGAGAATGCTTCTGGAAAAAGGTAGTTAGGATGAGCACTTTCGGTAAAGTTGTAAATGTATCGACATTGAGTGGTAAAGACGGGTTCCTCATCGGTGGTGAGAAACCGGGTGATCTGTCCGGAAACAGTGTATCCACAGCGGGTGACATTAACGGCGATGGTTTTGACGATTTTATTGTCAGCGCTTTTCGCGCCAATGCCAACGGCCTTGATTCGGGAGCGTCATATGTTGTGTTCGGAAAGAGCGGAGCGTTCAATCCGACATTGAACTTGTCTGAGTTGAACGGCAGCAACGGCTTTCAACTAAAGGGTGAATCGGCTTACGACTATTTTGGGGCTTCGGTCTCGTCTGCCGGTGACCTGAATGGTGACGGTTTTGATGATCTGATCGTGGGGGCAAATGGTGCCGACCCGAACGGCACATTCTCGGGCGCGTCCTATGTCGTGTTTGGGAAAGCGAGCGGTTTCAGCGCGAACCTCAATGTTTCGACCCTCAATGGCAACAACGGGTTCCAGATCAACGGAGAAACTTCGGACGACCGCTCTGGGCGTTCCGTTTCTTTGGCGGGAGACGTGAACGGTGATGGGTTCGACGATTTGATCATCGGCTCTTATCGGGCAGATCCAAATGGCAGCCAATCGGGAGCCTCCTATGTCGTTTTCGGAAAAGTCGGCGGATTTGGTCCTGCATTCGACCTGGGGGCGCTGACTGGCAGCAATGGTTTCCGGATCAATGGCGAAGCCGCGGGCGATCGTTCGGGATTTTCCGTTTCCACGGCAGGGGATGTGAACGGTGACGGCTTTGATGATCTGATTGTCGGGGCCTCGCGTGCCGATGCAAACGGCGAGGATTCCGGAGCGTCCTACGTTGTGTTTGGGAAAGCTGGCGGATTTTCTTCCGAATTGGAACTCTCTGGGCTGAATGGAAGCAACGGATTCAAGATCAATGGCCAGGCACAGGGTGACCTTTCCGGCTACTCCGTGGCTGCGGCTGGGGATGTAAATGGTGACGGGTTTGGCGACGTCATCATCGGATCGACGGGAGCAAGCGGGAACGGCAACTTTTCCGGTTCGTCGTATGTCGTATTCGGCAAATCAGGCGGATTTTCTTCCACGCTTGAGCTGTCTGCGCTCACAGGAACCAATGGTTTCAAGATCAATGGCGCATCGGCTGATGACAACTCCGGGAGTTCGGTCGCGTCGGCGGGAGATGTGAACGGTGACGGATTTGATGACTTGCTCATCGGGGTCTCGCTCGCCGATCCGAATGGTTTTGGGTCCGGGTCCACATATGTGGTCTTTGGCAAAGCCGGAGGTTTCACATCGACACTGAACCTTGCGACTCTGAGTGCAAACGCAGGTTTCAAGCTGAATGGCGAGGGGTCAGGTGACCGCTTCGGCGGGTCCGTCGCGTCGGCAGGGGATGTGAACGGCGACGGATTTGATGACCTAATCGTTGGGGCCAGCAGGGCAGATCCGAATGGCAACGGCAGTGGCGCAAGCTACATAATTTTCGGCAAGGCCACAAACGGGACGGCCGGAAATGAAGTGCTCAAGGGATCGGCCGAAGGCGACAGTATTCAGGGTTTCAACGGTAATGACGCCATCTTCGGAGTAGACGGGGCCGATACGATCCGTGGTGGAAACGACAATGACCGGATCTATGGTGGTCGCGGGGCCGACAAGCTTTATGGCGGAAGTGGCAATGACCAGGTCTATGGTGGTGATGGTTCCGATGTCTTGTTTGGTCAGGGCGGGACCAACAGTCTGTACGGGGGCCTCGGCAATGACATATTCTTTATAACCAACCGAAGCACATCCATCCGGGATGGTGGTGGCGTCGATGAGGTGCGCGCACTGTTCACGATCAATATGGCCACCTCAGGGTTCATCGGAGTCGAGAATGCCCGGCTTACCGGCTCGTTGTCGGCCAGTCTTTTCGGAAACGGCGGCGCAAATTTCCTGGTCGGCAATAGTGGAAACAACGCTCTGAACGGAGGGGCGGGAAACGATCGTCTTAACGGTGGCGGCGGTGTAGACGTGATGCGCGGTGGCACTGGAAATGATGTTTATCTCACCGACGGCCGAGACACGATCATCGAAGGATTTCGGCAGGGAACCGATACCGTCTTATCATCGGCAAACTACCGTCTGTCGACGAATGTCGAGAACCTGACGTTGACCGGATCATCTGCAATCAACGGGACAGGCAACGCGTTGTCCAACGTCTTGCGTGGAAATTCCGGGGCAAACACACTGGCTGGCGGTTTTGGCAACGATACCATGACCGGCGGCGCCGGCAGGGACACATTCGTTTTCAACGGCTCACTTGGTACAAACAACGTCGATCGCATCAATGATTTCAACGTGGTGGCTGATACAATCGGCTTGGAGGATTCAGTGTTCACTGGGTTGTCGAAGGGGCAACTGTCAGGATCGGCATTTACCAAAAACACCAGCGGAGTCGCCACCGATTCCGCAGACCGGATCATCTATGAGACGGACACAGGTCACCTTTATTTTGACAGCGATGGCACCGGCGGTGTCAGCCGCGTGCAATTCGGAACAATAGGTGCAAACCTTGCACTGACCAGTGCAGACTTCCAATTGATCTGATGTGACCGCTGTATCATAAACGGCTTCAGAAGAAAGTCGTGATGACCAACCTGATCCTTGCGCTCTGGTTGGTCAATTTTCACCAGCACGATCTTCTGCTGGCGTCGTTGGCCGGGGTATAAGGATCCGTGTTCTGATCTTGTGGTGTTTGACTTTGTCGGTCGATACAATCGGATTGCGGCGCAGATGCCTTTGCCCCGCCACTTCAATGGTTTTGTCGAACATGGAACCGGTGTGTCGTGCGCGTTCAATTTCGCGCACGATCGCCCATGCGTGATTTGCGAACCGCACCATCAAGTGTGCGGGCTCTCTCGAACAACTTGTCGCTGCAGTTGAAGGGTAAAGCCCACGCGATTATCCGTGCATCAATGACCCCCCACACAAGCAGTGCGCGGTGGTGCACCCTTGACGAAACCCTGCCTGAATTCGGACAGTTGCAGGATCTGCCGCTGCGAACCTCAGTGGGCAATCGCAAGCCTGTTTGCCGTTCAGCAGAGTTGCGCAACGCAAACGATTCCCCGCGTGACGTTTATCAAAGCCATTCAAGGTCAAGGATTTTGCACGACGGTCTTTTTCTGTCCCGAGACATCCGCCTCCACGCGTTGCCGCGAAGTCTGGATTGCTTCCAGGCCACCAACGTCGGCAGGTGTGTCGATGATACGACCCGTGTCATTGCTGACTCCTGCGACCAATCGTGCATCGACTGCATCAAGCTCGGGTGTGCGTGCACCGGCATTGGAAAGAACCCAGTCCTTGACGTGACTTGACGGTCTTACCGTGACGCCGCTTTCCCTGAACACCGGAGCGGAAGCCAATTTCCCCACATAATCAATGGCCCCCACATTGTCGGCCATGTAATAATGCGGGATGTCGCCAGATGAATCCTTCAACCGGATCGGTGGGCGTTTAAGGCTGTTATGCCCGGCCAGATAGACGTTACCGATGATATGGACCGATGAATTCTGAGCGGTAAAGGCATTCTCTCCCCAATTATAGACCAGATTGTTGATGAACTCGATCTCTTGGCTATCGTCCTTTATGGTAGGGTTGCGGTTGCGGTTGCTTGCAATGAGATTGCCAAAGACGCTAATCCGTTTGGCACCGCCACCTCCGATCAATATCCCCATGCTGTGCCCGCCCTTGCTGTGGCCAGCATGATCGAGTGCCTCGGCGATGATGTTGTTCGAAACGGTGATGTTGCGCACATCGCCCCAGATAGCCAGGCTTTCATCAAGCGCCCATGTCAGCGAATTGCTGTCGATCACAACATTTTCCACAGTTGTGTCAGCTTTTCCGATAGAGATCGCATCCCGGTTGTCTCTGGGGGATCCGCTTCCGCTTCCCGGCCTGATATGCAGGCCTCGCACAATGACATTGTTGCCGACGACGCGCAGCCGTGATCCGGTGATCGTCACGGGTCCGGGGGCATCCATACCATTCACGGTAACATTCGCGCCAATCTGAATTTGATCCTTGAGCTGGATAACTCCCGCCACATCAAACTTGATGATGCGCGGTTCTGATAATTCTTCAAGGGCCCAGCGAAGCGACCCTTTACCAGAATCGTCCAGGTTTGTGACCGCGACAAGCCGCCCACCGCGCCCGCCAGTCGTATTTGAACCAAACCCCTGCAATCCATCGAAGGCAGGCCCTTGGTCATCTAAAATCTGATAACGACCTGACACGACCAATACCGACGCCGCGCCAAAAATCAGCATCGCTAAAACTACTAAAAAACGCATTCGCGGCACCAGTTCCGCCTTTCCTTTGCAATCGCTCAACGAAAAATTCGACAACCCCGAAAAAACGTCTTGTGCCACCTGAGCGATGTCGTTCTGATCCGGCTCCAGGATGCCAATGTTCGGTAGATCCTTCAACACGTTACAAGTTGACACTACATCGGGATGTCACAATTTTCAACGTCTGAAAGCCCCGGTCGATTGAACTGAACCCCTTTGGTTCATTCACTTGACCTGACCATTGGCCCACAGATCGCAGGGCACGGTTTCTCCATGTCAAATCCCGCTGGCCTTGAAGATCAGTTCCGAATCGGCCCGTCCGAGGCGATCAATGACCGACCGAATACCGACGCTGGTCATCGGAAAGGACCGTGACACAGATCGGAGGCCGCCGAATGCGCGACCCTCGAATACGTCAACCGGGTCAACACCCGCCGTCTGATGCTTTTTCAAAATGCCAACGATATGTGCGGTTGTGAACTGTAAACGTCTGCCGCCTTTGATAAGACCCGTTTAACCCCCGTTTGCGGACATTTCAGGGTCAAAATTCAGTTAATACCCTATATCATCAACAAAGAGGCGATTGAATAAGGTCGGGAAAGCCATTCGTATCTTGCGCTGCCTGATATCTTGACAACTCCACGCCCTCACATGCTAGATGAAAACCAATAAAGGTATTTATTTTATTGAAGGGAAAATGAATGAAGATTGCTGTTATTGGTACGGGTTATGTTGGTTTGGTGTCCGGGGTTTGCTTTTCGGACTTCGGGCACGATGTGGTCTGCGTTGACAAGGATCCGGAAAAGATTGCCTGTCTGGAGCGCGGCCAGGTGCCGATTTTTGAACCCGGTCTTGACGAGTTGCTGATGCGCAGTGTCGCGGCGGGCAGACTTTCCTTCACGCTTGATCTGCAAGAGGCGGTGTCAGGGGCGGAAGCCGTCTTCATCGCGGTTGGGACGCCGACACGCCGCGGGGACGGTCATGCAGACCTGACCTATGTCTTTGCCGCGGCAGAGCAGATTGCTCGTGTGGCGTCGAAATATGTTGTGATCGTGACAAAATCCACTGTGCCCGTCGGAACCAACCGTCGCGTTCAGGCAGTTGTCTCTTCCATCAATCCGGGTCTTGACTTCGACGTGGCTTCGAACCCGGAATTTCTTCGGGAAGGCGCCGCAATTGACGATTTCATGCGTCCGGACCGGGTTGTGATCGGCGCGGAATCAGACCGCGCCCGGGCCGTGATGGCCGAGATATATCGCCCGCTTTATTTGCGTGACTTTCCGGTTGTAAACACTGATCTGGAAAGTGCCGAAATGATCAAATATGCGGCCAATGCGTTTCTGGCAACAAAGATTACCTTCATCAATGAAATTGCGGCGCTGTGCGAAAAGGTCGGCGCCGATGTCCGCGAAGTGGGGCGTGGCATTGGGCTTGATGGCCGGATCGGCAACAAGTTTCTGCACGCTGGGCCTGGCTATGGCGGCTCGTGCTTTCCAAAGGATACGCTGGCACTGGCTCGCATCGGGCAGGAAAACGCGGTGCCGATGCAGATCACGGAGGCGGTGATCAAGGTCAATGAAGAGGTCAAGCGACGCATGATCGAAAAGCTGCTCGATCTTTGCGGTGGAACGTTCAACGGAAAGGTCATTGCGGTTCTGGGCGTGACCTTCAAGCCCAATACTGATGATATGCGTGACGCACCGTCGCTTACCATTGTGCCGGCGCTTGTTGGTGGAGGGGCAAAGGTGCGTGTCTGCGATCCGCAAGGCCGTCACGAAGGTGAGGCGCTTTTGCCCGGGGTCGCGTGGTGCTCTGATGCCTATGAGACAGCGGATCAAGCCGATCTTATCGTGATACTGACAGAATGGAATGCGTTTCGGGCGCTTGATCTGGGTCGCATTGCTGCGTCAATGCGTTCCCCCCGCATGGCGGATCTGCGCAATGTCTATGCGTCAGAAAACGTGCAAAAGGCCGGATTCGAGGCGTATGTGGGCGTTGGGCGTCCGCAATTCGAAGCTCCGGCACAACCGAAGATGCGGGCCGTTCTCAGCGCATAAGGCCACCTTTGAAAAAAGGCGGGGACACCGTTGGAGAGCCCGCGGTGCATTCTTTCACGATCCGCAATGCCGCCGGACTTTGCCGGTGGGTCCGATGCGCGATTACCTTGAATGAGGGATGCTCTTTGTCAGGGCCGCGGTGAGCATCCCCATTTGCGCCTATCTCTTCCCGGAATGAGGCTCGATTGCACCACTAAGCCATGAATGACGGTCAATTGAAGTTCAAAGCTTGCCGAAAGACCGCAGTTTCAGCATTATTCAGCGAAAGAGCAGCAGGCGAAAACGCCTTAAATAGTCGCGCCGGCAAATCGGCCACAGGATCTATGAACAGGATAGCGCATGCCGCGTGACGCCCGTAATACTCGCTTTCTCGGCAAGCGTGTTGTCTCATCCGGGACTGCTGGTGCGCTTGCTTTTGCGATCGCTCTGTCTGGGTGCTCTCAGGGTGAGACGTATCAGACGCCGCAGTTTCCGTTCCTGAAATCCTACTCGGCAAAAAAAAGCGGGGCGCCGCTGCTGCTGACCAATGTTGATTGGTGGCGCCGCTTCAATGATCCAGTGCTTGATCAACTGGTGGCGCAGGCTCTGGTTCAGAATCTGACGCTGGAGGCGGCGCGCGAACGGGTGGTCGCAGCGCGCGCCGAGGTAGAGACGATCGCAAGCCCAGCCAGTGTGTCAAGCAACGTCGAGGTCACCAATCAAGGTGAGTTTGGGTCATCTTCAGCGATCAGATCCAACGCAACCCTTGGGCTGGACTGGATGCTGGACCCGTTTGGTGCACGCCGTGAGCAGGTCAAGTCAAGCCTCGCCCGCAGCGAAGCCGCAGAGGCCGAGGTTGATGCTGCACGGCTTCTGGTTCTCTACAATCTGTGCAACGCCTATGTAGAACTCAGGTACCGTGAACGACTTCTGACCCTGCGCCGCGAAGAAATCGGCAGCCGGAAGCGGTTTTTGCAACAAGCCAACGAACTGCTTGCCGCAAGCTCGGCAATCAGGCTGGATGTCACCCGCGCCGAAGCGCGCCTGGCCGACGTTCAGGCGCAGATCCCACGGCTTGAGGCCGACGTCCGGATGACGCGCAACGAGATTTCGGTGCTGGCGGGCAGGCAACCGGGCTCCGATGGCCCCGAAAACGCGCAGGGCCGCGGCCAACCCCGTGCAACCCTTTCGGCGGACGTCGGCATTCCGACCGATCTTTTGCGCAATCGACCCGATATCCGGATCAGCGAGCGACTTTACTATGCATCAATCGCAAACATCGGTGTGGCCAAGGCGGCGCTTTATCCCCGGCTGTCGCTGACCGGAGCGATCTCGTTGAACGCGATTGATCGCGGAAATTCGACCCGTGACTATTATTTCGGACCGTCTCTGGAACTGCCGGCGCTGCCGACAAAGGCGGCCCGTGCCAGTGTCGAGGTCAGCAGATCAAGGGCGCGTCAGTCGCATACTGCCTGGAAGGCCACCGTTCTGGGCGCCATCCTCGAGGTGGAAAATTCGCTGCTGGAATATGAAGGAAGCCTGCGCAGCCTGTCATCAGCAGAACGCAGCCTGCGGCTATACCGCGAGGCACAAACAATGATGACCGAAGTTTTTCAGACCGGCGGCGCCACGTTCAGCGATCTTATCGACGCTCAACAGTCGGTCACGCAATCTTCCAACACCCTTGCCGAAACGATTCGACAGCAGGGATTGAGCTTTGTGGCGCTGAACGTCCGAATTGGATCGGGAAGCGCCGATACGCCGCCTGCAAGCCAAAGCGCCGTTGCAACGCCGCTGGCCCCCGAAGGTTGACCGCGTTTGGCTGTAAAACCAGCGCGCCACAAACGGTGTCGCTGAAAGATGCTGTGCTCCTCCAAGTCCGAACTCCGGCCCGACATACTGTCTGCAATCCCATGTCGGGGCGCAGAGCGCCGTGAACCTGCTTTTTCAGGCCAAGCCCGGTTCGATGTTATCCTGTTCGATTGTGCCCGGCCCAACGGCTGGCGATCAAACAGGTCATCAGACCTGCAGGACAGCTTACCCATTGATTTTCAATCGAGTTTCCAAAATCATGCCATCAAGGACTTTTTCAGCACGATCAGATATGGTCTAAGACCCTACGGCAGTTTGATATTTCAGGACGTTGCAAATGGACGAGTTGACGGAGACGACATTCGCTTTAAGCTCTTCAAGCGGGTTTCCCGCGTGGCTGAAAGCCTCAGGGGTTTCACTTGCTTTCACAACCTATCAGGCGGGCAAGGTACTTTTTCTGGGGCTGAATCCGGACGACGGTTTGTCGGTTTTCGAACGCAGTTTTCCGCGAGCGATGGGTCTTTGTGCATCGACTGATGGCCGCACCCTCATGCTGGCAACTCAAGTACAACTTTTCCGCTTTGACAACGTGCTGGATCCGGATGGGAAACAAGGCATCTATGACGCCGTGTATGCACCACATCAGACCTGGATCACTGGCGACCTTGACATGCATGATATCGGAATTGGTCCCGACAATCGCCCGGTCTTTGCAAATACCTTGTTCAACTGCATAGGCGCGGCGGCAGACGGGCATAGCTTTCGCCCGCTGTGGTTGCCTTCGTTCATAAGTGGAATTGCGGCTGGAGATCGCTGCCATCTGAACGGTCTTGCGATGGAGGATACGACTCCGCGCTATGTTACCTGCATTTCACGTTCAAACTCGATAGATGGCTGGCGCAACCATCGGCGGGATGGGGGAGTGGTGGTGGATGTTGCCAGCGGTGACATCGTAGCCGAGGGATTGTCGATGCCACATTCACCGCGCCTGCTTGACGGGCGCCTTTGGCTTTTGAACTCTGGGACAGGCGAATTCGGCTGGATCGACACGCAATCCGGGCAATTCAACGCTATCGCGTTCTGCCCCGGATATGCGCGTGGTCTTGCCTTTTGCGGCCGCTACGCAATTGTTGGTTTGTCGCGTACCCGAGCAAACCGGACATTCCAGGATCTTGTTCTAGACGATGCACTTGTCCGGCATAACGAAGTCGCGCGGACTGGCCTTTTGGTGATCGACACGCAAAGTGGAGATACTGTCGCGTGGGTCAGAATAGAGGGCGTCATCAACGAGCTGTTCGATATCGCCGTCCTACGCGGTGTCCGATGCCCAACCGCGATTGGCATCAGAACATCGGAGATCCGTCGCGTTATTTCGATTGCTGATCGGTGAACCTGTCTCGGCAGTGTCTGCAAAAGGGCCTCAGGAAGACCACTCCCAGTTCAGCTCTTCGCTTTCCAGAAGCTTTCGGAAATAGGCGATGGTTCGAGCGATACCGACTTCAAGATCAATGCTCGGTTCCCAGTCAAGATGCTTGCGCGCCAATGTAATGTCAGGGCGACGCTGAACCGGATCGTCGCTCGGAAGCGCCCGATTAACCAGTTTGGACTTTGCGTCAGTTTGGCGGATGACAAGCTCTGCCAGCTCCCTGATCGTGCATTCAACAGGATTTCCCAGGTTGATCGGACCGATGACGGCGGGTTCGCTTTCCATTAGTCGGATCAACCCATCTACCAATTCGTCGACATAACAGAACGAGCGGGTCTGCAGTCCATCACCATAAATCGTGATGTCCTCGCCTTTGAGCGCCTGCCGGATGAAATTGGACACGACACGACCGTCCTGCGGGTGCATTCTTGGACCGTAGGTGTTGAAAATGCGGGCTACCCGGATCGAAACATTGTGCTGCCTGTAGTAGTCGAAGAACAGCGTTTCGGCACATCGCTTGCCTTCGTCATAGCACGACCTGATGCCGATGGGATTCACGTTGCCCCAGTACTCTTCGCTTTGCGGCGAAACGCGCGCGTCGCCATACACTTCGCTGGTCGATGCCTGAAGGATGGTGCATTTCAGGCGCCGGGCCAGACCCAGCATGTTGATTGCCCCGTGAACCGACGTCTTTGTGGTCTGAACCGGGTCATACTGATAGTGGATCGGTGACGCGGGACAGGCCAGATTGTAGATTTCATCAACCTCGACAAACAGAGGGATCGTGACATCGTGGCGCATGAACTCGAACCGGGGGTTGCCAAGAAGATGTTCGATATTCGCCTTGGTCCCGGTGAACAGATTGTCAACGCACAGAACCTCAGCCCCCCGCTCCAGCAACCGGTCGCACAGATGAGAACCGACAAACCCTGCCCCGCCGGTCACCAGAACCCGCTTTCTAACGCCATAAATCCTTTTCACAATTCTACTCCGCTCGACTGAACGCACCAACCGGCGTTCGATGGGTTTCAATCACCAGAACATTTTTCCACTTTTGAATTCTTTGCTGCTTGCCACCCGAACTCATTCAGATTGCAGTTCAGCAATTCACCAAGGCGTGCGATGTCGGGCGCGTAATGCGACGCCACAGTCTGGGTCATCTGCGGCGACAAGCGGACCGCGCCAATTCTGGCGTTGTTGAGGGTGCCCAATTTCTGAGTGATCCCAAGCGATTTCACCCCCAGCAGACGCTTCATCGGTCTGGACAAAGCCTCGCGCAGTGGTCGCCCGCGGGCAATAAGATACTGCAACGACCGTGATCTGGCGCGCACGGCCTGATTGATCCTTGGAAATTCTGTCCGCCCATCGTCTTGGATGCCCAGAAAATCGAGGGCCCGGCGATACGTTCCCGCGGTGTCGGCAAGCATCTGTTCCTGGAAAATGATCAAGCACCTGTCGCGCGGAACCTGCGCAAAAAGGCGATCCATCATTTCACCGAAGGCCGCTGTTCTGGTGTAAAGCAGTGTTGACGGGGCGCGACATGACTTGGGCACCGCCATGCCGCGCGCACGGTCTTCTGAAAGGTTCCAGGCGGTTTCAAAATCCGGCTCATCCTCATCCAGAGCGTGCACCAGTTGAAGGTGCAAAGAGGCAAGCATCTTGACCGGATCCCGGAGCATCACAATGAATCGCGCATCGGGCCTGGCCTGAAGAATGGAGGCAACGGCCGTCTTGGAAAAAAGGTACCAGACGGACGCTTCCATCAGCAACCGGGTTTCAGCGCGCGGCGAGAAGAAAGCCTGATATCCGCTATCGTCGGAACACCGTCTAAGTCCGTCAAGATCATGTGCGAAATAGTGCGGCTCTTTCGGACGACTGAAAGAAATGTCTGGATGTTCCGAAAGATACTGCGCCAGTGCAGTGGTTCCGCATTTCGGGGCGCCGATGATGAAGGCTGCCGGAGGGAACAATTTCTTATGTTCCGTCGGCCCGGACGTGGCCAGTGGCTTCTGAACATCCATAACAAAAAACTTCCAAGTTGAACTGGGCATAGCACGTCATGCTTGCCCTTACGTACAAAATCCGAACGCTCACTTTCAATAGACCGGATCAAATTCCGGTTGGCAAGCCAAAGTGTCGCCGCGCAACGGAAGCGGCTAGACAAATGCAGAGATGATGACGCCCGCGACGGCGCCAACAACTGCCGCGCCTATGAAAAAGGCGTCTGCGAAAGGAAATCCGAACAGTGCAGATAAGCCATATGCATACAGAATTGCGGTGGACGTGCAGGATGTCACCAAAATCACCAGGCGCGCGATTGGCCGAACTGTTGGTCGTTGTTTGTTCATATTGGTCCCTACACGCCGCGCCCATACAGCCAAGCCATTTTAACAGCTACAGATTGTATCTTAGTTATTGTTAAACAACCATGGCAAGAAATTTTCAGATCGTCACACTGTTGTCTTATTGGTCATTCTGCCGGTGTGTCGGCCATGGTAGGCTGTTGGAAACACCTAACTAGCAGTCTGAACGCGCCGCACAAGAAAAAGTATTTATGAATACTTTCAAAGTATTAAGTGAAAGCTGGCGACTTCTGCTCACCGGCGGCAGACGTGATGGACGGTTGATTCGGCGACGCTGGAGTCCTCTGGTAAAAGGGATCGCCCGCGGCGTGGCGCCGTCATGATCGGGGTATGGAGGTCTATCTTAAAATCAGCGCTCCATGCTGAAGCCGGCTTCGCCGTCCAAGTTCCGGTATGACCCGGAGAATTTTGCTGAAACCCGCATTGTCATCGCCGTCAGACACCATCGCCGGTTACTTCAACGCAAACCGGCAACAGGGGCCATGGGCGTCCTCTTTGCAAGGTCAGGTAGCCAAACAAAGTGTTCCGTGCGCCAGGCATCCCCAAGTTCGGAGGGGAAGATAGATCCGTTGTGCCATTGGGCCGATTGTTTGCAATACGTTGAACCATTCCGTTCGTTACATAATCTTCTTCAAAGGGCGAATATGGATAATCCACAGTGCGCCGAAAAATTGTGCGCCGAAACCTGCCGCTTGAGGATAGTCGTTTTCGCTTAACAGGAAATTCTCTTTAATATCAGAAATTTGAGGCACCTTCTTGTCATGCGGAAGCGGACAATTGCATGGCTGTAAATGTAGAGGATACGGTCAGAACGCCACAAGATTCACTGTTTTCAAAGCAGATTCTTTGCCATCAAATCGCCCAGATTGTATCTCGCCAAAACGAATCAGTTGCAATCGAGTTTGCCTTTGTTAACTTTTAGGTGCGAAAGGTTAAATTTTGCGTTAGGCGACTGTTCGCTCACCGAGGTGCGCGGTGGCCGGCCAAGTAGCAAATTATACTAATAATTTTCGGCTCCAGTGCTAACCGGGGCTTCCACTGAAATATGCTAACGAACTGAAATTGTTATTTTTTCGAGCGACTTTGTGTCACGATTTTAAGGGGACGCTTCATCATGCAGAATGCACTTTTGTCAAACCGCGAGGTGGTGAATACATCACTAGATCCAGTTAACGATCTGACCGGAATCTGCGAGAGATCGCGATGGATCGGTGCAGACTCGTCTGCCACTATCCCTGTCCCTGAGTTCGTTGGACGGCCGCACCGGCTGGCATATCAGACGCCCTCGCGCCGAATGGTGCGTGGTTCGGCGACGGCCATCGGTTTCATGCCACGATCAAGGGCGGTGCATCGCATCTACAACATCGCGATTGTTTCGGTGCTCATCCTGATGGTGCTGCCGCTTCTTGTCGTGATTGGGGCGCTGCTGCTTGTCACGCAAGGCAGACCGATCTTCTACACGGGCAGCCGCATCGCCGAGGGCGGCGGACGATTTGAGATCATCAAATTTCGCACATTGGACAGCAACAAGGCGAAGGAACTGACAAGTGACCGCGTCCTTGCGTCCGGAACGGGGATCGAGACCCCGGTTGGCCTTTTCCTGCGCGAGACGCGGCTTGATGAGCTTCCGCAACTGTTCAACGTTCTGATCGGCGACATGAATTTGTGCGGTCCGCGCCCGGTCCGGCCCGAAATCGCCTTGCTGAACAGTGCGATCATTCCCGGCTACGATGTGCGTTTTCGGGTGAAGCCAGGCCTTGTCGGGCCGACCCAGGCCCTCTTGAACCATGGCACCTCCAAGGTGATCCGATCGCGCCTGAACAACCACTTCTGCCGGGCGCCTTTGTCATATCGCGCTGAACTGACGCTGATTGCCACCGTTGCGGCCTGTGTGATGGCAAGGACGGTGTCGCTGTTGACCAGACAATTGACGCCTGCTGCATGGCGCAAGCCGTCCGGCGTGGTCGTTCAGCCGAATGGTGCGTCCATGCTGCGGTTTGTCGGAGAGAGCGGCGCCGAGCTTCCGGTACGCTGGATCGACGGTGAGCACATCGAGTTCGACAACGTAAATGCCTCCGAGGTTCCGTCCGCCGGACGGCTGATCATGGCATTGCCGGGAGGCGGGTTCAGAAGCGCGCGGATCAGTCTTCCTCATGCTCACAGAAGTGCCGCCCATCGGCATCACTACCGCCCTGAAAACGATTTCAGCGCTCATATCCTGAGCCGGTATCTCTTTCAGAAAGTGGTGGTGCCGCACAAATCGGAGTTCCTTGGACAGCGCTTCGTCCGGGCCCTTTCGCGTCGCTGAGAAAACGCAAAGACCGTCACTCATGGGGCTCCGACGCCGCAAATTGAGATTCACCCGAATTGATCAGTTAGAATTCTTAGGAGAAAAATTCGATGCCCGATCCCATCTCATTTGGTGTGTCCAATCTCGTTGGAGAGTTGTCGAACAACCCGACTGCGATTGACTTCAGCAAGACCGGGAATCCGACGCTCTTCGTCGCCCAGCAGAATGGTCACATCTATCGCTACGAGATCGAGCGCCAGAGCGACGGCCCGGATGCGGACACGACCGATGATTTTGTTGCCACCGACGTTTCGCTGATCGACGGCATCCAGAAGTTCACGCAGAATTTCAATGATGATGGTTCGGTGAACACCAGCGCAAAGCGTCAGGTCACTGGCATGGCCGTCACGCAGGATGAGGATGGGAACGACGTCCTGTATGTCAGTTCATCTGACTGGAGGATCGCGGTCGGGACGGATACCGGCCTCGACACCAATTCCGGTCAGATCCACAAGATCGTGGTTGATCCCGATACGGGCGAGGTCCTGTCGAACGTGGCAATTGTAAGAGGATTGCCGCGCTCGGAAGAAAACCATTCGACCAATGGCGTCGACATTGCGGTTGATCCGATCACCGGGCACACGTTTCTGTGGCTGGCCATCGGCGGCATCACGAACAAGGGCGCGCCGGGAAACAACTTTGCCGGAACCGTGGATTTTGCGCTGGCGGGTGCAATCATCAAGGTCGACCTGACCGAGTTGGAATCCTATGACACGCGGACAGACGCCAATGGCGACCAATTCATCCTTGATCTTTCGACGCTGGATGATCCGACCCGGCCAAACGTCGACCTTTCTACCCTGAACATTCAGAACCTCGCGGCCGACCCCAACTTCACCCTCGATGACAACGGCAGCATCAATGGCGTGTTGGCGCCCGATTGGGCTGGCGGGAACAACGGTCTGAATCAAGCCAAGATCAGCGAGAATGTGCTGGTCAGCCAAGGAGGCCAACTGACGCTGGTGTCGAACCCGCTGGCCATCCATGCGCCAGGGTTCCGTAACCCCTACGATGTGCTGATCACCGAGGATGGCCAGGTCTATTCATGGGACAACGGCCCCAACAGCGGCTGGGGCGGCCCGCCGATTTCATATCAGGACGGTCAGATTGTTGATGACTGGACGACCGATCTTGCAACCAACCTGTTCAACGAAGCCGGCAGTCAGGCTTATGGGGACCAGTTGCACTACCTTGGCAATGTGTCCGATCTTTATGGACCATATGGTGGTCACGCAAACCCGATCCGGGCAGCCAAAGCGGTGCTTGACGCTGCATTCAACACCGATGGCACATACAAGGGCGCGAGCGCCACAGATCCGATCATTGCGAATGGATCGCAGTTGTTTGCCAACGAGGCCGATGCGCGCACCTTCTTGGAAAGCCTGTTGATCATCTATGAGGAGCAGGGGGACGGGAACTGGGTCGATGTCAGCAGCACGACCGGCCTGCCGCCTGATCTTTTCGATGTGATATCCGGATACGACTGGAAGCAGCCCGGATCGTCGATCAGCAATCCGCTTGCCTTCTTTGACGGGACCAGCGTCCAGGATGGCACGGTCTATTCGCCGGAATCCCAGCTTTTCGATTTTGCGCATGACGGATCGCTTGTCACAACACCGGAAACCACGAACGGTCTGGCAGAATATCGTGCATCGTTCTTTGGCGGAGTCTTGCAGGGCGCAATCATCGGGGCGAGTTTCGATGAAACACTGTATTTCGCAAAACCCATTGATACCGATGGTGACGGGCGTATTGATGCGGCCAGCATCATCTACACCCTGACGGATTTCGGCTCCAACCCGCTTGCGGTTGCGGCGTTGCCCGACTGGGGACTGTCTTCAACGCTGATCGACAACAACGGCGACGGGCTGGATGACTTTGCCGGTCTTATCGTCGCGGCAAACTATGGCAACGACAATGTCGTGTTCTTCGTGCCGGGCGGCGCGCCGCTGAGTGCGGGCAACGACCTTGATCTGGATGGCTTGGACAACATTGTCGACAGTCACGTTGGGGATCCGCTGAACGGGCGGGGCGTGGTTGTCGGATCAAATCAAAGCGCGAGATGGGATTTCGAGCTTAACAACCCATCGTCAACACCCCCGGGCGCCGTGCCGACCGGCAACTCGATCGCGGGTGACATCGGCATAAACGCGGTCTGGCGCAACAACATCACGCCGGGAGTCTCGAACGGAGGGGACCCAAGCCAGGGTCTGTATGACGGGGGCGTGTTAAATCTGGGTGGCGCTTCCAGTTTCGTCAGTATCGACCGCGCCTTTGGTGGCAACGCGGAAGGCCCGGCGAACAGCCAGCAGGACGTGCTTGGCATCGGCTTTGTATCGCAAGGTGCAGAGAGTCTGACCATCACAACTGAAATGTCGAACATTTTCACCTATTCGATCAACACGGATTCTCCGGCGCGGACCTGGGACGGCGGTGAAAAAGTCGGCCTCATGGTGGGCCCGGGCGACCAGAGCAATTTCGTGGAAGCGGTCATTGCCGTGATCAACGACAATGGGACCATCCGATATGGCGTGCTGCTGGTGTCAGAGCTGAACGACGTCTTCACGACCAGCTTCACGGAAATTCCGGGGATCGAGAACCCGACCATCCTTGGCCTGGGAGATCCCAATTTTCAGGTGGCCATCGACATTGATCTGTCGTCTGGCAACGAAACTGCTGTGGCACGGGCGCGCTATGTTGACAACGGGATCTACACCGAGTGGGTTTCGACCGATGCGCTGTCGCTTGCACCCGCGGTCGTGCAATCGCTGAAGGGCGAATACAATAACCTCGGTGCGACAACCGGCGCGGTGGTTGGTCTGCTGTCATCGACCAATCCGGGCGATGACAGTTTTGCTGCCTCGTGGGATTGGGTCGACGTCGAAAATTTCGGCTCGGATAATCCGATCGTGCATCGCTGGGTTGCGGGCAACAATAATGTGAACGCCATAGATGATGGGCCCAACTGGATCAGCGATCCGTCGGTCGTCATCGGTGGCCCCACCAGAGTGACGACGCATGACATTCCGACACTCGATACGTCGGTTCCGTCAACAACGCCTATTGGCATCTATGCACAGGAACGCTGGGATCCGGCGTCGGGTCAGCCGATGCAACTCGAGTTTGCCGTCGACCCGGGCGACTATGCTATTCGTCTCTATCTGGGCAACGGTGCGACGGGCACCAACGCAATCGGCGATCGCATATTCGACGTGCTGATCGAAGGGCAAGTCTTCCTCGACAACGTCGACCTTGTGGCATCCTTTGGCCATGATGTCGGCGGGATGTTCGAATGGACCGGCACGATTGATGATGGCATTGCTGACATCGACTTTCAGGCAATTATACAGAACCCGTTGATCAATGCGGTGGAAATCATCAAGCTGATCCAGCCTGGCCCGATCATTTCGATCTCGGATGCACAGGCGAACGAGGGTGCGGGGACAGTCACCGTCTCGATCTCTGCGGATACGACGATCCCTACGGATAATGATGTCCTGATCCAGTATCAGGTGCGACCGCTGGCCAACGGTGCCACGCCCGAAGTCGACTACACTGTTGCGGGTGCGACCTATAACGCCCAGACCGGAGTTTACAGCGGTTCGACGGAAATGGTGGGTGGATCATCGGATCTCAGCATCACGATCACGGTCCTGAACGATTCGATCAATGAAACCGATGAGGCGTTCGAGGTTACAATAACCTCTGTTCTTGGCGGCCAGGCAAGCATTGGCGACGGCACCGGTGTGGTGACGATCCTTGATGATGACGCTGCGACCGGAACCGGAGCCGTAACACTGGCGATCCGCGAAACGTCGAACGACGTGCAGGTTTCCAATTTTGGCGTGGGATCTTTCGTCCTTACCAATGTCGGAGACAAGGTAGTCACACAGGTTCAGATTGATGTGACGAATGCCGTTCTGACGGATGCGATTTTCGATCCGTTCGGTGTGGCCGGAGATTCTGTTTCCAAACCGATCACAATTGATTCAAACGGCGGCACGGGCATCATCGCGCCGACAGCTGCAAGTTATATCGGCGCGGGCGGTATTCAGGGCTATGAAGGCATTGTGCTGTCATTCAATCAGGGCGTGAATGGCGGGTTCCAGACCGGTGAGACGGTTACCTTCTCTGTCGACATGGATCCAAACTCGGTCGCAGGTGCAAAGAAATCAGTTCTTGAGCTTGGGTCGAACCCAAATTGGGACGTCGGTGGTGTCTCGGGTGCCGAACTGATCGGATCGACCTTTACCGTGACCTATGCAGACGGTTCAACAAGCACGGGCATGTTGCAAGGTACGAACACGCAAGGCGGTGCGAAAGGCATCTCTTCGCAGTCGTCGCCGGGAACACAGGCATCGCTTGAGGTCAATGGGCTGGTGGCGGGCGGCGTTGGCACCTACAACGCTGATACGTTCAATGTCATCGTGGACGGACCTGCGGGTTCGGTCATGCGGGTTGTCTTGGTGAAAGGCATCATTCAGCCAATCACGAATGAGTTCTACAATGGCAATGCATCGGAGCAGGCCTATGCTCCGCAGCTTGATGCCCAGCTTGATGCCTTGCGCGCCTCGAACTTTGCCGCGAACAACGCTGCGGAAGTTCAGACTGTCGACATAACGCTGACCGGCAGTCCGCAGGACATTTCAAGTTTCTTCGATATTTCGGGCGTGGCAGCCTACAATTTCTCGGGAGAGGACGAGGTTCCGCTTGCACTGGTTGCAAGCATCATCGACCCGCTCAATGGAAATCTTCCGCTTGGGTCGGTCACGTCGCCGATCTACCTGAAGTTTGACAGCGAGGCGTCTGACAACACCGCG
Organism: Rhodobacterales bacterium; assembly: GCA_041737515.1. Classification (GTDB taxonomy): domain Bacteria; phylum Pseudomonadota; class Alphaproteobacteria; order Rhodobacterales; family Rhodobacteraceae; genus JBBQZP01. The sequence goes on from JBGSRQ010000352.1 coordinate 26,068, forward strand.
CCCATGGTGCAATCGGTGACGGCAGCCGATATCGGCGCGGCCGATCTTGGCACAGCGACGACCACCGTAACGGTTGTCTTTGCCGACAACCTGGCGATCGACGTGTCCAGCATCGACATCGCTGACATCACGGTGACCGGCCCCGCCGGCCCGTTGAATGTTACGGGTGTCAGCGTGAGCACCGGCTCTGACGGCTCGCCGCGGGCTGCGACCTACACGATAGCTGCACCGGGCGGAACGTGGGATGCAACCGATACGGGCAGCTACACCGTGTCACTTGCGGGTGGCCAGGTGCTTGACACAAGTGGAAACGCGGTTGCCGCTAACCCGCAGCTGACCACCTTTGAGGCCAATTTCTCGACGCAGGTCGGCGATCCGTTCCGGATCGAGGCGGAAACCTTCACCATAACGCAGGGCTTCGTTGTCAAGAACAACGCGAATGCGTCGGCCGATCAGTATTTGCAGGCCGGTAGTTCGGCGGAACAGGTCGCGCATTACACCTTCGCTGCAGATGCAGGCACCTATAACCTTGAAATCGGCTACTACGATGAGGCTGATGGTCAATCGCAGCTTTCGGTTCGCCTGAATGGCGTGGAAATCGACAACTTTGTCTGGAATGCCGATCCGGGCGGCAATAACGCGAACGGAGATGCCTTCACGACGCATATCCTGTCCGGCATCAACTTTGCTGCCGGAGATGTTCTGGAACTCGCGGGCTTCTCTAACGCCGGCGAGCCATTGCGGATTGACTACGTTGAATTCACGCCGCTTGGCGGGGATCCGATCGCGCCATCGGTACAATCGGCTTCAGCGCCCGACATTGACGGTGCTTTGGCGGGCACGACCACGACGAATGTAACAGTGGTATATGCCGACAATGTTGCGGTTGACCTGTCCAGTATCGACATCAGTGATATTTCGGTCACCGGTCCGGGTGGCACGCTGAGCGTCACCGGCGTGAGCGTCAACAGCGGCACCGATGGATCGCCGCTGACTGCAACCTATACCGTGGCCGCACCGGGCGGAACTTGGGATGCTGCGGACGATGGCAGCTACAACGTGGCCTTGATCGGCGGATCTCTGGTTGACACAAGTGGAAATCCGATCGCTGCGCAGTCATCTCTGGCAAGCTTTGCAGTTGACCTTGCCCCGACCCCGCCAGGCCCAGATCCGTTCCGGATCGAGGCAGAAGCGCTTAGCTTGACTCAGGGCTTTGTTGTCAAGACCAACAACAACGCTTCGTCTGACATGATTATACAAGCCACTGGAAGTGGCGTTCAAACTGCCAGCATGATTTTTGCCGAGGTGGCAGGGACCTATGATATCGCTCTTGGATATTACGACGAAGCAGATGGTCAATCGCAGTTGTCGGTTCTTCTGAACGGGGCCGAGATCGACAGTTTCGTGTGGAACGTCGATGCGGGCGGTAACAATGCGAACGGCGACGCGGCCGTCGAACGCATTCTTTCATCGGTTCAGTTGAATGCGGGCGATGTGCTGACACTGACCGGGACGCCCAACAGTGGCGAGCCGCTGCGTCTTGACTATCTCGACTTCAATTATGTGGATGAGTTGCTTGTATAATTCCCAGCATTTTGAGGCTGAGCCGGGCCGTGCAGAACCTGTTCGGGCTCTGTACGCGACGCGGGGCAGCTTTTCCCATATCAACACGCAGCTGTTTGCGGCGCTGCAGAAAGTGCTACCCGAGGTCGAGTTCGAAAAATTTGATACAGCTCAGGCGCTAAGTGACGGTTATGGCCCCTACGCCCGCTGCCTTTTTGGCATGCAGCAGGAATACGGATTTTCAACCTGGACATCGCGCGAAAAGATGCGCTACCGGCTGGCACGGTCACGGGCATATTATGTGCATGTTCAATCGCTGATCCGTAAGCGGTTTGCGGGTCAGACTTTTGCCTTTACCTTTCAGACCCAATCCCTGTTCAATGCAGCGTTTCCGGGGGTTCCAAACTTTGTCTACACGGATCATGTCGCCCTTGCCGGCGGGCAAGACCGGCGCGATGCGGTCGGCAATCCAAGCGCAGCATGGCTGAAATGTGAGCGCGCAATCTATGCAGATGCAAAGCATGTCTTTACCTTTGGCCCAAGCGTGCGCAGCCTTCTGACCACGGAATACGGCATCCCCAAAGACAAGGCGTCGGCTATCGGGGCCGGTGCGTCGGTCGTGCCTGCACGCCCAGTTGATACCACGGTTGAACGATATGCGCGCCGCAAGATCGTGTTTGTCGGTGTAGACTGGGAGCGCAAGGGTGGCCCCGAGCTGATTGCGGCATTCAAGCTGCTCAAGACCAGAATACCGGACGTGACACTTACGATCATCGGCTGCTCGCCCAATATCAAAGAGGCTGGGGTCGAGATATTGGGCCGTCTTCCGCTAAAGGAAGTCGAAGAGCACTACCATGCCGCATCCTGCTTTTGCATGCCATCGCGGCTGGAACCGTTCGGTATTGTCTTTGTTGAAGCCATGCAGTTCGGCCTGCCTGTGGTGGCGACAGATGTCGGAGATATCAGTGCAATCGTAGCGCAGAACAAGACCGGACGGCTTGCAACTGCGGGCAATGTCCAAGAGCTGGCTGACGCGCTTTTTGATACACTGGACAATGCCGAACATTGCCGGGCGTTGGGCATTGCCGCACTTGACCGCGCAACTCAATTCACCTGGGAAGCCGTTGCCCGTCGGATTGCTGCGCATCTGCCCCGCACTGTGACTGCAAAGCCCGTCGAACTGGAGCCCGCCTGGTGAACCAACGTATTCTCTACATCATCGACAGTCTCAAGATCGGCGGTGCGGAAATGCTTCTTCTGGGGCTGCTTGATGCGGTCCATGCACGCGGTGATGTCGCGCATGTCGCCTATTTTACCCCAGGCCCGTTGGAACAGCGGATTGTCGAACGTGGGGTTGCGATGACGCGACTAAGCCACCGCGGATTGCGCGATCCGGTCACCCTGTTTCGTGCACTGTCTCTTATGCGACGCTTTCGGCCCGATATCGTGCACACCCATCTTGTCAAAAGTGACCTGATAGGCCAGATGGCGGCGCGGCTGGCCGGAATCCGGCGCGTGATCACCTTGCACAACACCGACCCGTGGCGCCGAAACCGGCTTATGAGTGGGCTTTACCGCATAGCAGTCGGAAATGCGGATGCGTGTATTGCCGTGTCAGACCGCGTTGCCGACCATGTGGGAAAATATTCCGGCTATCGCCGTGACCGGATCATGACGATCGTGAATGGCATCGACCTTTTGCAGTTCGACCCGCTGTGTCAGCCGATGGATCTGACAAAATTCGGCGTCCCGGCGGATGCTCCGGTAGTCGCGGTGATCGGAAGCCTGACCCTGCAAAAAGATCATGACAATTTCATCAAGGCGGCGGTTGCATTGGCTGACGTGAAGCCAGAGCCCTACTTCCTGATCGTCGGTGGCGGGGCGCTGCGCGACACGATTGCTGCCGCGATCAATGCTTCAGGTCCGTTGCGTGACCGTATCATACTGACCGGCGAAATCAGCCAGATGCCGGAACTCCTCGCAGCGGTGGACGTGCTTGCGATTTCATCGCGCTGGGAAGGTTTGCCGATGGTCCTGCTGGAGGGAATGGCAATGAGCCGCGCCGTCGTCGCCACCGCTGTTGGCGGTATCCCCGATGTGGTTGAAAACGGGGTGAATGGCGCGCTTGTTCCTCCAGAAAACCCCGCAGCCCTGGCAGCGGCGATCGCCGGTTTTCTGAACGACGACGAGGCCCGCGTCCGGTTGGGGCGTGCGGCACGGAAAACGGTCGCAAAATCCTTCGACAGCGATGCTATGCGTCGCCGGATTTTCGAACTTTATGATACAATCCTGGAGCCCGATCGGGCACGTCGCCGGGCCGCGGATGTTCGCGTACCAGCGCCCCAGGCAAAGGAACTTCCAAATGGCCGTTAAAAGAGTTACTGCCCTGCTCTGGTTGATTTTCGCGTCTCTGTTTGCAATGCCCGTGTTCGCGCAGGGTTTGCCCGATTACGAGGTGCAAGTGGGCGACAAGCTGACAGTATCGGTTTACGGCAAGCCCGAGATTTCGGGAACTTTCTCGGTGCGCGCCGACGGCAATATCGTTCTGCATCTTCTCGGCGAAATTCCGGCAGCCGGGGCGACATTCACCACGATTGAGGGCCGCATCGTCGAACGAGCCGCCGAAAAGTTTTCCAGCAAGGAATCTGCGCTTGTCGATATTGCTGAATTCCGGAAGATTTTTGTTCTCGGCTCGGTCCAGAACCCGGGGACCTATGCTTACAGTCCCGGTATGAATGTGATGAAAGCTATCGCACTGGCTGGCGGGTTTGAACGAGTGGATGCGGATACGAGTTTTGATCGTGAGATTGATGCCGCCCGCCGCCGCGTTCTGGAATCTCAAACGCATCTGAAATTTGCCGAGGCCGAGCGCGATGGGCTGGTCGCAGAGCTTGCGCGGCTTGCTGGTCAGACACCGGAACCTAAACAGAACGCCAATGACGATACATTGACCAATCAGATCGACCTGATCGGCCTGCGACGCCTGCTGAGCGAGCGGTTTTCAGAAGGTGCCGAACGCAAGAAAACACTGGCCAATGACGAAGCCAAACTGTTCATGCAGCGCCGCGACCTGATCGACAGCCAGCTGAGCGCCACGGAAGAACAGCTGAACTCGATTTCAAATCTGGCAGAACGGGGTTTGGTGCGGCGCGAACAGGCCCTTGATTTGCAGGTCAAGATGGACAGTTTCCGGGCGGACGCCCTGGAAGCCGCAGCATTCGAAGCCCGGGCCCGGCAGACAGCTGCGAATGCGGACAGTGAGTTCAGTGTTGAGCAGATGAAGTACGAATACAACATTCTGGACGACAAGATTACCGCGGACGAGCAGGTTCTGCTTGCCCGCAACGAGCTTGAAGCGAGCCTTCAGTATCTTCAGACCGTGAACCCGGCGGCCGCTCAAAGCCTGGGCGGTGACATTATCGCAACAGTGTACGAGGTCTACAAATCAGGCAGTACCACGCCGACTGTCGCCGTTTTGACCACGCCGCTTGGACCGGACGACGTCGTGATGGTGCGTTTTGAAGTTCAAACGCAGTAGAACAGTTGCATCTGAGTGTTCAGCGCAGCTTATCCGCAAACGGCACTTGGCATCCATCGTCATACGGCCTGCGAAATCCTTGATTGGTTACGTTCGAAGCCCTGGGGCCAGCTAGTCATCCTGCGTCGCAACGGGGTGATGCCAATCGCTTCTTCGGCCGGTTCGGGCATAGAAATCAAGCAGATGGTCAACCCAGGCGTCGGCACCGTATTTTCCCAAAGCCAGTCGGCGCACAAGTCCAGACGTTTTGCGGCACCGATCAGCATCCCGGATCAGGTCAACGACTCCGTTCGCCAAAGCTTCGGGATTGCGTGTCGGCACCAGAACCGAACCTGTATCCTGCAGAACCAACCGGTTTTCACCAACATCGGTGACAACCGACGGCAAGCCATTTGCCATGGCTTCAAGTAGCGACACCGGCGCCCCCTCCCAATCCGAGGAACTGACAAAAATATCGCTCGCCGCAAGGATTTCAGGAATGTCACGGCGCATCCCCAGAAACCGGACGCGGCCATCAACGCCAAGCGCCATGGTCTGTTTTGCCAGTCGATCCATTCTGTCGGGCTCGCGGGCATCACCGACGATCAGCAATATAGCCCGGTCATGCTGGGCAGCAACCAAGGCAAATGCGTCAATCAGGACGTCGTGCGCCTTCTGCCCGATGATCGCCCCCACGCAGATCAGTGCCACGTCGAGGTCTTGCAACCCCAGTTCACGGCGCATTGCCTCCCGTGCGCCAGGTGGTGCCACAACATTTGGCGAAACCGCGTTCGCCACAACGGTACTGCCGGACAGACCTTCATCGGTTCGGATCGCCTCGGCAACGGCCTTTCCCACGGCGATTAACTTGACACCGGGGAGTCGCAGCGCCGCCCAATACAGAAACCGCCGGATCGGGCGGACTCTTTGGACGCTGGGCCGAACGTTGTGAATCGTCGTGACGAAAGGGATCCTCAGATAAAACGCGGCAAACGCTCCAAGCGTTGTCGACGAGGCCAAATGCCCGTGGACATATTCGATCCGGGCTTGTTTCAATGCGCGAACCAATCGCACAAACCGACCAAAATCCACAAGGTTCCGCCCCGGCAAGGTGACGACCTTGGTGCCGAGCCCCTCGATGTATTCGCGAAACGGTGTCTGACCGTCGTTCAGAACGAAAACCGTCAACGCAACATCATCCCGGTGCCGCACCGTTTCGGCAAAGGTCAGAACAAGTCGTTCCGCGCCACCGGTAACGAGCGTATCAATCAGATAGCCAAGCTGCAACGGCGCGGCAGCCTTGATCTTTCGGGGAGTTGCCGGATTGGCCTTTTCCATCGCCAGATCGTCCATTACCAGGCTGCAACTACCACTGTCAGACAAACGATTATCCTGCCACACCCACGGTACGTCATTTTACAAAGTGGCGCGGAATTTCGGCCTCTCGCTGCTCGCTGCCGTAATTGAAGTCCCGGGTCGAGGCAAATCCGTATCGGCGCATTCGATCGGAGCCAAACAACACCGATATGGCAAAGGCAGCAAAGGCAGCGACCAGGGCAACAACGGCAGAAAGTATCAGTCGCGTCGAAAGTGGCATGCTGATCGGACGCAGAGGTGCAACACCGGATTCAATAACGCGCACGTTGTCGAAACCGGACGCTGCAACAGCCTTTGCATCGCGCAACCGCATTTCAAGTTCGACCGCCCGGTTCGCTTGCTGTTTCTGGCTTTCGCCCAACCAACGCACGCGCGGCATAATAGCCGACATCTTGCTTATCTCAGCGGCATTCGCTGAAATCTGCTCCCTAAGATATGCAACCCGCGCTTCATTCTCCGCGATCGCGACATCAGCCTCCATAAGTTCGTTATCCTGACCAAGCTGATTCTGAAGCTTGATGTGCCGCTCTTTCAATCCGATCAGGGTCAATGACGCTGCGCGCAGATCCGATGTCATCTGCAGCTGGTCCAGGCCAATCGTCTTGAGCTGCGCTTCAAAGGCGGACGGGTCCGGCGACCCGACAATATCGGAAATCTGGGAGTCAATCTGATCCGAATCCATTTGTGCGGCCTTGAGCCTCTGGGTGATCGAACGGATCTCGGGCGCGCTATACAAACCGCGCCGCAAATTTAGAAACGCCGCCGTCATTGCATTTGTAAGCTCGGCCGCGATCAACGGATCCGTATGCCGCACCGAAACCTTCACCACATACGACCCCGTGATAAGCTCCACGCCGGTCGCCGCATCCAATGCAAGGATACCCGCAAGCATCCCTTCCTCTGTATTCGGAAGATCCGGATATACCTTTGAAAGGTTTACCGTTTCAAGCGCAGTCCGGACAAGCTGCGGGTTGTCCAGAAGCAACATTTCCGCGTTCACGAAGCCTTCGAAGTCACCGGGATTGGGCGCTTTTGCACCTGCCTGATTTGCCTCAGGTACATAGGTATACTCCCACCCAAGCGCAAAGAGTATGAGCGCGCGCGCCTCATACACCTTTTCCTGCTTCACGGCAAAGAAGGCCAGCGGCGCCAGCACGCACAAAAAGACAACGACAGCCAGACCAAAGCGATTCAAAATGTACACCAACCTCTGATAAAACATCAGCATAAGCGTAAATTCATTTTTATCAATCTCATAATCATTCTTTCATAGCATCGGCCAACCGATCCGACAACCGGTCAGATCATCTCAGTTTCCGCCCACATCATCGCTTGGGATTTTGCCTGTTGGTCGGGCGCGTTGCGTCAACATGTTGTGCGTTCACGCCAGTCGGCACCTACTATTTAGGCAGTCTTTGAACTGGAAAGCATATTTAATCGTTGTATAATTAGACGATTCGTAAGTTCGTTCAAGACTGCCCACTCTTTGAGCTGCGCCGTATTTGTTATTGGTCGATTCGGCGTGACTGCGCGCCGGGTTTTTAGAAGGATAGCGTGCATGTCTTTTTCGTCGGCCAAGGCGACGAGCACAAATGTGGCTTGGGCTTATGTATCTTTTCTGTCGACCAAGGTACTCAATCTTGTCGCAGTGATCATCATCGCTCGATACGTCGATCCAACCGAGTTCGGCTTGATGGCGATTTGCCTTGCGATCATTGGATATTTCGAGATCATCTCACAATTCGGGCTTGGGTCTGCACTGATTTCTGCGCGCGACAACGTTGAAGAAATAGCAAATGCAGTCTTCTACTGCGCCATGATCATGTCATGCATGATGGCGCTGATCCTGTGGGGGGCGGCTGATCTGATCGCAAACGCCTATGCGCTGCCCATCTTGAAAGGCCTGCTTGGCACTATCGCGATATCGCTGGTCATCACCGCCTCGACCACAGTCAACATGAGTTTCCTTTACCGGGATCTTCGGCTTCGGGACAAGATATTACCCGATGTCATTCGTGGTTTGGTCAAGGGACTTGTGTCGATTGCACTGGCGTTCGTGGGATATGGGGTTTGGGCGCTGGTCCTTGGCTACCTTGCAGGTGGGATCGCCGGGTCGATCGCCCTTTTGTTCATACGTCCGTGGCGACCGGACCGCCGGCCTGACATGGCATCAATCCGTTCGGTTTTCCGCTATGGATCACACCTGATCGGAGCCGAGACGATCAACGCCACCCCACGCCTTTTGGACAATCTGCTGATCGGCAAGTTTCTGGGGCCGGCGGCACTTGGCATTTATGCGCTTGCGTTCCGGATCCCTGAAATGGGGATCAAAAGCTTTACCACCGTTGCCGGGTCGGTGCTGCATCCGGTCATGTCGAAACTTCAGGCTGAACCTGAAATGCTGCGGCACTACTATTCGCAATCGCTGCGCTATTGCGCCTTGCTGATGTTTGGCGTCGGAGCGCTGATTGCGGTCATGTCGGCGCCATTGGTGCATGTTCTCTACCCTCCCAAGTGGTATGACATGGTTGTGCCGATGCAGTTCATTGCCCTGTCATTTGCGGTCAGCACATTGAACATGGTGCCCGGCAAGTTGCTCAAGGCTGTCAACCGGACCGAGCTGTTGTTCCGGGTTTCGCTGATAAACCTGCCGATGTTCGTACTGGTGATATGTGCGGCCGTTCCGTTCGGCATCACCGCCGTTGCAATTGCGCAGCTGGTGCTGGCGATCCTGCGGTTCATCCCGACCTACATTGTAACCCGGCGGGTCCTCGACATCACGGTGCAAGATACGTTGCAGTCGTTGGCGCCAGCTTTCCTGTGCGCAGCTGTGGCATCTGCCTCCGCATACCTTGTTCTTTATGCGAACGACGGGTCCGAACTTGTCCGCCTGCTGGCCGGAACGGCCGTGTTCAGCGCTGCGTATGTGATGATGGCATGCCTTATGATCCCAGAATTGCGTGCGGCAGGATCACGCTATGTCCTGAAAAGAAGGAGCGCCTCATGACGAGTGGATCAGCCGCAAAGATGCGTCGCGTGAACGCCAAGACCCTGCCCGATTTTCTTGTCATTGGTGCCGCAAAGGCCGGGACCAGCGCAATCTACCGCTATATGTCGCAGCATCCCCAGATCTTCATGCCCGCAAAGGAAATTCGCTTTTTTGCATATGATGGAGGTGCCGAAGCCCAGGACCGGATGGAGCGGTTTGGCAACGATCATTTTGCGATCCGGACGCTGGACGATTACCAGGCGCTGTTCAGGGGCGCCGATCCGTCACTCGCCTGGGGCGAGAATTCTCCGATCTACCTGGAAAGCCAAAGCGCGCCGCACCGGATCAGGGAACATGTTCCCAATGTGAAGTTGATCGCAAGTTTGCGCAATCCGGTGCACCGTGCCTTTTCAGGTTATGTCATGCAGGTCCGATCCGGCAGAGAGCACCGCGAGATGCACGAGTCGTTTGACGAAAGCGCGCATCATGTGCAGGCAAGCTTTTATTATCCGCAAGTCAAACGCTATGTCGACCTCTTCCCGCGTGACCAGTTGATGCTCTTTCGCTATGAAGATTTCTCCCGTGGCAATCTTGCGATCCTGCAGGACATCTTCGCTTTTCTGGAGGTCGATCCGACCTTTGAGCCGAGTCTAAAAGAGCGTCACAACGTGAGCAGCTATCCGCGTTCAAAATTCTTCAATTCGCTGATCGAGAACCGGTTGACCCGGAATGTCCTGCGCCCGGCCTTGCCTGGCTGGGCACGCAACATGGCGAGATGGGCTAAGACACGCAATCTTGGCGACGCGCCTTCGATCCCGCCCGAGATTCATCACAAGCTCTTGTCGATCTACCGGGAGGATATCTTGCGGTTGCAGGATCTTGCGGGTCTCGATCTGTCGTCCTGGCTTGCCCCCCCCGCATGATCCCCTCCGGTTTTCGCATGCAGAGTAAGGTGCAAAAAGTATCATGACCGTGTTTTCTGGCCCCTTGTTCGTTGTCGGCAGCCCGCGCAGCGGAACCAAGCTGCTGCGGGATCTGCTCAACAGAAATCCCCAGATCAATCTTTGTGACCCTGAGTCACACTTCATACCCTATCTCTATCGCAAGTTCGGTGGGCGCGCCGACCGGTTTGACGTCGATATCGACCAACTTTTCCAAGAGTTTGACCGGATGCCGTTCCAGATCTTTGCACGGCGCATGGGCAAACCCACGATGGCACGGGCCGATTTTGAGACACTGCGAACGGCACGCAACTGGACGGAAGCTCTTGGCACGATCCTGCGGTTCTATGGCGATCCCGACGCAGTGCCGACGGCAATCTGGGGCGACAAGACCCCGTCATATGTTCAGGAAATGCCGCTGCTGAAGGAAATCCTGCCGCAGGCCAGGTTCATCCACATCATCCGCGACCCGCGCGATGTGGCGCTTTCGGTCCAAGCTGCATGGCGCCATGACATCTATCGCACTGCCACGAAATGGGCTCGCAATGTTGCGGCAGGTCGCCATGACGGAGCCGCACTCGGCAGTGACTATATGGAGATCTTCTATGAAGATCTGCTTGGCAATCCAGAGGTTGCGTTGAAACGGGTCTGCGATTTTCTCGGTGTTGCCTATGTGTCCGACATGACATCACTGGCGCGGCCTTCGGAAAACATCGGAAGCGCGGTTGGAAAGAGCTTCATTGACTCGTCCAATCTTGGAAAGTTCCGCCAACGTCTCACTCCCCGGCAACAGCGTCGGATCGAAGAGATCGTCTATGAAAGCGCCGCCGGAACGCCCTATCATCTTGACCACGCCGTTCGGCATGTTCCGCTTTCGGTAGCCCTGCGTGGTTTTGTTGCCGGCAAGGACAGCATCAGATCTGTCGTGCGCTACATCCGCAAGAAAGGGTTGGTCGACGGTCTCAGGATCAACATCGGCAACCGTCTGCAAAAACGTCGCCGCCAATCATGACCGCACAGACCGGCCCGTGGTTCGCGGCAACATTTCCTCTGCGCCATAGGGGGCTTTCAGCAATCGTTCTGGCCGGGCTGGCCGCTGCGTTTGTGGCCGTTGCCATCGGCGGCAAATCACCCTTCGTGCTTTTGCTTGTGCCAATGGTTTTCCTCGTGATCGCCATGTCGATCCGATACCCGCTGGTCGCGCTTGGACTGCTGGTCATGGTAATCGTGACGAACATGTCGGATAACCTGATCGTTCAGTTCGGCCTTCCGTCGATTGCAAAGATATCGGCGCCAGCGCTCTTGATGCTGATCATTGCGCGCTGGACGATCTACCGTCAGCCGCCCTACATCGGCTGGGTGGCCATCGGCTGTCTTCTGCTGATCCTGTGCATGAAACTGTTCAGCGCCACCTACGCTCAGGGCTGGGAAACGAGCCTGAAATTCTCGCTTGTTTTCTTCAAGGATGCGATCGTGGCCTTGCTTGCGCTGGCGTTCATGAGCAACCGCCGTGGGTTCGAAACGGCGACCACCGTGGCGGTTCTGTCTGTCGCGTTCATCTGTGCAATCGGCGCGTATCAGTTTGCTTTCGGGCGCTTTTCGGGCGGATTTTTCGGATTTTCCCTGGTCATCGAAAACAGCGGCCGCTTTTCGGGCCCCCTGGAAGATGCGAATTTCTTTGCAACGATCATCGTCTTTACGATTCCGCTGGCGCTGTTTCAGGTTCTGAACGCGCGCGGACTTGTCGCCGGGGTATTCTGGGCGGGCATCGCAGGCCTGCTGGTCTTTGGCCTTCTTGCCACTCAATCGCGGGGCGGATTGATCGGGCTGACGCTTGCGCTGATGGTGCTTGGCGCAGGCCTTTCTCTTAGACAGCTGATGACGTTTGGTCTTGTCTTTGCCATCGCGACGGCGATCGCCATCGTGTCGATGAGCCCCGAAAGCCGTGAGCATTTTGGAACAATCATCGGCGCCGTCACCACCAGAGACGCAGTTGATACAAGCACCGAAGGGCGGCTTGCCAGTTGGCGGGTCGCGTTCGAGCTGTTCAAGGACTATCCCGTTCTGGGTGTCGGTGTCGGGAACTTCAAGATACACTACCAGAATCTGGCGCTTGAATTGGGCCTGATTTTTCGGGGCGAGGGAAGGTCAACCCACAGCCTCTATCTGGAGTATCTGGCCGAGGTGGGCCTCGTTGGCCTTGGCCTGCTTCTTGCAATCATCGGTGGCGCAGCGGCAAGCATCTTCCGGGCGGTCAAGACAGCGCGCAGTGTCGGCGATGAAAGGCTTGCCCGGCATGTGATCGCCTTCGGGGCCGGATTTGCCGGGTATATGGCGTCGATGACGTTTTTGCAGGACAGTTTCCCGCGCTTCTTGTGGTTCATCATGTCTCTTGCCGTGGAGATGAACATGATCGTTGTGTTGCATCACAAAAGAACACAGCGGGCAGAGGGGCCATACCGCAGAATTTTGCGATGATCGTGGTGTGATTGCGATACGCAGGTGTTTCGCGGGCTTGGGTCACATATCGCCTGCATCAGTGTGCGGGTGATGCATAGCCAAACCGTTCCATGATCGGCGCGCAGGTGCGCTCGACCATGTTGATGACTTCAGGGGTCAGGCGTTTCAGGGCCATAGCGTTGATATCGCCGCGCATATGCGTGTTGACTTGATCAAAACTGTAAAAGCGATCGACCTTCCGGATGTCTGTCAGCGCGCCCGCTGCATCGGTTATCCGTTCCTTGATCTGAAGGCAGACGCCCCCCATCCCGCTTGAGTCAAGACCGCAGAACCGGTACACATCCTCGATCGACAGCTTGAAGTCAGAGATCATGTCTTCAAGACGCACGATCTTGACCGGTAGACCTTCGGCTTCCAGTCGTAGCAACTCTTCTCCGACATAGCTGTAAAGGGGCAGAATATCTGTCGGCTCTGCGCCGCGTGCCATCATGCTTTCGCAAATACCGAAAGGGTCCCGCATCAGGCCTACGAAAGTGGCTTTCGGAAAGACTAAAGCAAGATCCTGTGCCAGACCAACATTGTAATTCACCAGCTTGACCAGCATCCGCGTGTCCCGCGTGCGATTTGCCGGGGCAAGCCCGTGATCTGCAAGCGCCGCCTTGTATTGTGCAACCTTGGACAGATTCGATTGTGTCGCCCGATGCAGAGAGGATGCGACCCAGGATCGCCCCGCTGGATCAAGCGGCCCCGGCCGACGTCGCGGATTCAGGACATCGCCTTTGCGGATCAGCAACGGAAGATAGCCCAGTAACCTGCGTGTTGCATCCAACGAGGTCGGCCGACGCGGACGCAGCACTTCGTGAAGTTCGCCGTCCGGCCAAATGGTATCCGCATGTGACCGCAATGCGTTCAGCAGCTGATTGGTCCCGCCCCGTTGCAGGCCAAGCACAAAGATCGGGCCCTTGTCAGACATTGCCGATCTGCCGCGCACTGGCCGGGTTATGTCGGGCACCCGTCAACAAGGTCTGGTATTCGCTCAACAGACGCGCGGTTGTCTGACGAATGTCGTAATCCTTCAGAACCGTTCGCCGGGCGGCGGCACCGAGCGCCGCTCGCAACTCTGCATCCTGTGCCAGCGAAAGAAGCGCCGCCGCCAGGCCATCCCGATCATCGACCGGAAACTGAAGACCATTCTCGCCCTCTATGATGAAATCCTGTGCCCCCCCAATGCGCGCCGAAACGGTCGCAAGGCCGGTTGCCGATGCTTCAAGCAGGGCATTCGAAAGGCCTTCACGGGCCGAGGGCAGAACAAAAACATCGCACGCCCGCAACAGGGTTGGCATGTCATCGACATGACCCAATAGCTGTACACCGGGTTGGTCAAGCAGCGCGTCGGGGATACCCTCCGCCTCGCCGAATGTGGCCTGAAACCCCGAACTGGAAAACCGGTTCGCCCCCGCAATCAGCAGTTTTGCTGCGGGAAATTGCGCGATCACGCTTCTCCAGGCCTCCAGCATCAGGGGCAGTCGCTTTTGCGCCGCCATTCGACCGGCAAACAGGAATAGCAGATCAGATGGCAATCCCAGCGTTTCGCGCAAAGCGGCCTTTTCATGGGCTGTGCCCGCCGGATGAAATCTGCTGCCATCCACGCCATTTGGGATAAACCGGATCTTGCGCTTAGGGATGCCAAGACTCACCAGTTCTTCCTCAATCTCGTGGCTGACGGCCAGAAATGTGCTCACCGCGCCGCTGATATAGGACAGTCGCTGACGCCCCAGCGGCTTTTCGGACACAGTCGTTGCTTCGCCGCCACACATCGGCTTGACCAGAAACGGGATGCCGGACAGTCGCTGAACCAGAGCCCCCACCAAAGCAGGCGAAAAAAGCGAATGACAATGCACGAGGTCGGGCCGAAGTTTGCGAATTGCCGCCGCCGCACCAAGAATGAAGCTCACCGCACCGAACGGTTTGCGCACCGCGACCCGCACCACATTGATCCCATCAATCGTCTCGGTGCGGTTCAGACCGGGGTATTGGCGGGTCACTACGGTAACAGCATGTCCTTCTTTCATCATCAGGCTGGACAGTTGCGCAACCTGCTTCTCGGCGCCCCCGACGATCGGGTGGTAGGATGAAATTACCATGCATATCTGAAGCCGATGCGGGTGATCGACGGCGCATGGCGCAGGTATTGGCGCAGCGGGATGTGAAGGATCTGGCACTTACCCGCGCTTTCTGACTGGTTCGGCGGCAGCGGCGCCAGATCGCGATGTCCGGACCCTGGCCTTCAACGTCACCGACGCGATCAGATCAACCCAGTTCGCCACCATCGTCTTTTTGTTGAACAGCGTCTCGGCCCTTAGCCGCCCCTGACGTGCGAAGCGCGTGCACAGATCAGGGTCATTCAGCACTGCATCCAGCGCATCGGCCATCAGTTGCGGATCGCCAGATGCAAAGAGCGCCCCTGTAGTTCCGTGATCAATCGCCTCCGCGCATCCGTCAACATCCGTCGACACGCAGCAGCATCCGCAGGCCATCGCTTCAAGAAGCGTCAGCGGCAGCCCTTCCCAAAGCGAACTCAGCGCGTAGATGTCAAATGCCTGCAGCGTCGCCACTGGGTCTTGTTGCCACGTCAGCATCGTCACCCTGTCCGACAATCCGGCGTCGTCAATTGCTTGCACCACAGCGTCAAGAAGCCGTCCGTCGCCGGCAATCACGAACTGCGCTTGCGGATGCTTCGGTGCCACGATTTTGAGTGCGGCAACATAATCCATCGGCGCTTTCTGGGGTTCCAGTCGCCCCATCCAGCCGACAACCGGTCGGGACGCATCTAGCCCAAGGGCGCGCACCGCAGTATTGCGGTCAACCGGTGGACAGAATCGATCGACATCCACCCCGGTCCGAATAACCGTGATCTGGTCAGGGCGTGCCAGTTTGTGGACAAGTGTTTGGCGTTTCGCATATTCCGTAAGTGTCACAAGGTGCCCGCCCAGTTTTCCCGCCAGATAGTCAAGCACCCAGTATAATGGTGCCTTGTTGCCCTGCACGCGACGCAGGAACGGCAACGACGCCTGCCGATAGATCACGGGGCAGCCGGTCAACCGACCTGTGATGCGCCCGATAAACCCGGGTTTGCTGCCGTGACAGATGATCAGGTCAGGCGCCATTGACCGGACAATCGAACGGATGCTCATCAAAACCCTCAGGTCTCCGATGGGATCAATACGATACCGGGCCATGGACATCGGCTGCGCGCTCAGGCCACATTTCGCAAGAGTGCTTGCGTATTCTTCTGCATTTTCAGAAAGACAGATTGTGTGGGAGTCTGCGCCTAGCAATCGAAGTTCGGACAGAAGCAGACGATTGTAAAGTGCTATGCCACCTGTTGACTTCGTCAAGGCGAGAATTTTCGTCCCGTTCATCCCAAAGACCTTCCTCTCAAAAAACGTCCACTGAAACGCGCAGGTCTGGCTGCACCAACTTCTTTTCGTGATTCTTCAAAAAACTTGTTCGACTGCTCAATAGCCTGATCAATATGCCGGATTGTTCCATGCCCGGCCAGAAAAAAATCCTGTCGACCCGCGCCGGGATGGCTGCCGCCGCCGGCCTGCAAACAGATGCCCCATTTTGCAGCAACCCGCGTGCGTGCGGCTTGCAAGTTGACGGTCCGGTATGGCCTTGGTTGATTCTCCAACCATTGGCGCAGGGCCGGCCATCCGCAAATGGTGGACGGCAACGAATTGCCAAAACGATCAAATCTTAGGAGCTTTCCAGCCGATCAAAATCGTGTCGGTGCATTTATGCCGAACTGTGCACAGTTTGGCATGGGCGGTCAGCGGTTTCTTACTTACTCCACCTCGCTGCCACATTTTCGCCATGCGCTTCAGGAATTCGACAGATATCCAGTCTTCGAAAACGAGCGTTATCGTCGCAAAACAGGAAACCTAAAGAGCATGGCAATCACGAATTCAAATCTGTTGGCCTTTGAAGGCGCAGTGGGCTTTGGAGCCGAAACGCAAGGCGGCCGAGGTGGTGAGGTGGTTAAAGTCACCAATCTGAATGACTCAGGCGTCGGCTCCCTGCGTTGGGCCTTGGAAGTCCTTGATCAGCCCCGGATTGTCATTTTCGAAGTCGGCGGCATCATAAACCTGAAGGATGAGATTCAGATCAACGGCGACGTGACGGTGGCTGGCCAGACGGCACCGGGCGGCATCACGGTTGCCGGGGCGCGCTTGCGGGTCGTGGAAAGTGAAGTGATTATCCGGGGTGTTCACGTGCGTCCGGGCGATAGCCCGGACGGCGACAAGCCCGACGACCGCGATGGCATCTCGGTCGGCCATTCTGGCGCGACAATCAAGAATGTGGTGATCGACAGCAACTCCATCTCGTGGTCGCTGGACGAAGCCCTGTCGTCTTGGGGCGATAACAGCAACATCACGTTCTCTAACAATATTATTGCCGAAGCTCTTAATGATTCAATTCATTCCAAGGGTGAGCACAGCATGGCTTTGCTGGTCGGCGACGGAAGCTCCAATGTAAGCATCGTCGGCAATCTTCTTGCACACAACAAGTTCCGCAACGCCACAATCAAGGACGATGCAAAACAGATCGAGTTCATAAACAATGTTGTCTACAACTGGGGCAACAGCGGTTATGCGAGCAATGAAGGCTCGACCGGTCATGTAATCAACAACGTCTTCATTGCGGGCGCGGATTCCACAGGTCGCGAAGCGATACGCTTTGAATCCGGCTCTGCATCGACTGCCTACTATGCCTCTGGAAACATTGGCGAAATCGGCGGAAGCGCCGTGTCTAAACTGCAAAGTAAATATGTCTTCAACCCGGCCACAAAAACCGTGATCAATACCGCCGATGTGCTTGACTATGTGCTTTCTAACGCCGGAGCGAGCGCAGGCGGGCTTGACGCAATAGATGTGCGCATCATCAAGTCTGTCCTGAATGGCACTGGCAAAATCATCGACTCCCAGGACCAAGTAGGCGGCTATCTTACGACAAAAGCACAAAGCGCCCTGCTGGATACCGACAAGGACGGCATTCCTGATCAGTACGAGCGCCTGATCGGATCAAATGTGACCAGTGCAGACGCCCAGAAGGACGCTGATGGTGATGGCTATGCAAACATCGAAAACTACATCAATGGCCTGCTTGATGGTTTCAACGGGCAGACCACCGCGCCGAAACCAACCGACCAGGCTCCAACCCCGGTGACGGTTGACGTGCCGAAGCCCGAAGCGATCCTTGTGGGAAGCGATATTTCCGGCCCGGTCGCCACAACAACGGGACCAGACAAGACCATCACGGTTCAGGCTGAAGCCCTTATCCTGACGCAAGGCTTCAAGACAGAAAAAATTGGCGCGGCGTCCGGCGACAAGGTGATCAAGGGCAGCACGGATGAAGTCAACGAAGCCGGTATGACGTTCAAAGGTGCGGCAGGTATTTATGATCTGGCGATTGACTACTTTGACGAGGCGGATGGTGTGAGCGCGCTTCTGGTGACAGTGAATGGCAAACAGGTCGCCAACTGGAAGTGGGACCAAAAGCTTGGCAGTAACAATGCCAACGACCTGACCGCCAGCACCAAAGTCATCAGTGGGCTGAAACTTGCCGCGGGTGACGAGATCAGGCTGACGGGTGTCGTGAACAATGGCGAAGCGTTGCGGATTGACAAACTCACGTTTGACAATGTTGCAAATACCGTGACGCCTGCACCGTCGAAAACCACTGTTCCCGCCCTCGGCGAGTACATCAGCCTGGAAGCGGAAAGCTTTGATCTGACCGGCTTTGTGACGGAAAGCCTCAAGGCGGCCAAGAATGATGTTATCATAAGACGTGATGGCACCGGCCAGCATCGTGCCGATGCTGATTTCTCCGGAAAATCCGGCACCTATGATGTGCGCGTCAACTACTTCGACGAGAATGACGGAATCAGCAAGCTTTCGCTTCTGGTAAACGGAAAGATTGTCGAATCATGGAAATGGGACGAGGAACTGGGAAGCGCGAATGCCAACAGCAAAACGGCGACGTCTCATGTTATCCGCGATCTTTCCATTTCGGCGGGTGACAAAGTCTCGCTGATCGGTGATGACTTCGGCGGCGGAGAAGCCCTGCGAATTGACAGCCTCGAATTCATTCCCGACAATTTGTCTTCTGCAATCGGGGTTTGACCGAACACGGTCAAGGTTGAAATACCATTTCGGGGAGGGGGTGCTATCCCCCCCCGAAATCAAAGCGCGTCGGAAGCAGGATTTTCTCGGCAAGATGCACGAGAAGATTCTGATGAATAATACAGATACAGCGAACCGCGAATCCTTGCGATCCTGCGCCAAGCCGAGGGCGGCCTGCAGGTTGCCGAGCATCCCGTAAACATGGCATGAGCACGACGTCGTTTTATGAACGGCGTGCAAATCGTGGTGGGATGCATGCGTCAATGATCGCGCAAACCAAGGCGCTTGAAGATGAGAACCGGCGGCTGAAGAAGATTTTCGTCAAACGCGGCGTGCAAGCCGACTTGCTCACGGAAGCGCTGTTAAAATGTATGGTTCGCCGCGCTATTGCAGGGGTATTGATGGGCGACGCACCGGCTTGTGCAAAGTTTTCCGGCTTTTGATCAGTCAGCCACTACTGGCAACAACGCCTTGATAAGATCCGCACCTCAGGTTCCAGATTAGTGGCGCGCGATCGGGTCCCCCTTTTTTTGCGCGTGGCCTAAACTAAACGAGCACCTGGAGCGTCACAACGACACGACACGTCCGGTTTTCGGGGATCACGTCAGGTGCATTATGGGCAAACTCCGCAAGTTTTGCCCTCATTTATCACTGGAGCAGCGCAGGTCGCACGCCATCCGGCACTACCGCTCGCGGAAAGCGAGCATCAGCTGATGCTGCATTGGGGCGACAAGATAGCTCATCACTGACCGGTCGGCAGTATGCAGAAAGGCTTCAACCGGCATACCAGGCAACAACTCGACATCACCCAGCCGAGCCAGCTCGGTGGGGGTAACAGTTACGGTCAGACGATAGAAGCTTTGTCCGGTTTGCGGATCGTTGATCGCGGCTGGCGAGATGGACGCAACTCTGGCTTCAATCCTTGGCGTGGTCCGGTGATCAAGGCCCGAAAACATCAATTCAGCCCCTTGCCCGACATGCACCCGTTCCAGTTCTTTGGCAGGCAGACGGACTTCAAATTCGACAGGCCCGTTCTGCGGCACAATCTGCATGATGATTGCGCCCGGTGGAACAACGCCGCCTATAGTGGTGACTTGCATCTCATGCACAATTCCGTCTGAGGGTGCTCGAATCTTAACCCGTTCAAGCTGATTGCTCAGCGTTATGATCTCAAGAATACGCTCCTCGATCTCGTCACTCGTGGAGCGCAGATCAGTGGCGACTTGTTCCAGAAACGAGTTTTCGGCCTGACTTGCCTCAATGCTTGCATCACGGCCCGCATTCTCGAACCTCGCCAATTCGGTACGGTTGCCCGCCAGGTCGCCCAACATGCCCGCCTGGCTGCTTTGGAGGTCAAGCATCTGGCTTTCGTGGGCCATGCCATTGGCGTACAGCTTTTTAACATTGCTCAGGTCGCGCTCCAGAAGGACGAGTTGCTCTTCGCGCGCCTTCATCTGTGCTAAAAGCCCTGCGGTCTGATTGTCCAGCTGTGCCAGACGCTCTGCAAGCTGATCGCGCCGACCTTGGCGCAGCGCCGAACGGGCGATGAAAATCTTGGTCTCACCAACTTCGACGTCCTGTGTGTCGGGCGTGGCAAATGGAAGTGCGCGATACTTGTACAGGGGAGCGGAAAAACCCGCCTGTTCGGCACCAAGACGGGACTGTCGTGCCAGCAAGGCGGCAAGCCGGGCGCGGCCCATGTCGAGTTTGGCCTTGATCAGCGTCGGGTCCAGTTCCAGAAGGACCGCGCCAGCCTTGACGCGATCACCGTTGGCCACGAAAATTCGCGCCACCGATCCGCCTTCAAGGCTTTGGACCTGACGCGGCTTGCCGGGAACCACGGCCTGACCGGAGCTGATCACGGCCCCGCTGATCTGGGTCATCTCTGCCCAAAGGATGAACAGGACAAGGAACGCAAGGCTGGCCACAATGCCAAAGCGTGTGGCCGATCCGGTTTCAAGGTGTGGCCTGCGGGGAATCGCGGCCTCGTTGAACGAAGTGCGGAGGGGGTATTCCGGCATGCTCATACAATGCCTTCCGCTGCGGCTGCGCCAGAATCGACAGACCTGTTCTTCAGCTCCAGAAAGCGACGACGCAGGACAGCTGCGGCACTGCTGTCGTCAACAACACCGTCATTCGCATATGCTGCCCTCGGTGCGTCGTGACCCCAGGCAACAGACACGCCGGGCTGAAGACGTGCGCGCGCGTTCGGGGTCGCGCGACGAGGCGGGAATGGGGCTGGGGCCGCGGCGGCAGGAGCCTCTTTGATAACCTCGTCAATGCGACCGTATTTGATCATTTCGCCGGCGTTCAGGACCATCACCTTGTCCATCACGGACAAGGCGTTAGGCCGATGCGTCATCACGATGACGGTTGATCCGCCGGCCTTCAGCTCTCTGATGGCATTGAGAAGTGCAGCTTCGCCCGCAGAATCAAGGCTTGCGTTGGGTTCATCCAGCACCACGATGCGCGGTTTGCCGAAAATGGCGCGGGCCAGACCAAGCCGTTGGATCTGACCGCCCGAAAGTGGCTGGTCCGGGCTGCCCAACATTGTGGAGTAGCCAAGAGGCAAAGACAGGATCATCTCGTGGACGCCTGCCATGCTTGCGGCCTCGATCAGATCGGCATCCTGGGCTTGTGGGGAAAAGCGGGTAATGTTGTCGCGCACAGTGCCAGGCAACATCTCGACCGATTGCGGCAGATAACCGATGTGACGACCCAGATCGGCGCTTTTCCACATCGTTCGCGTGGCGCCATCCATCCGGATCTCGCCTGCGTCAGGCTGCCACACGCCCACCAGAAGCCGCGCGAGCGATGATTTGCCCGAGGCACTGTTGCCAATCACACCCAAAGCCTCACCAGGGTTCAGATCGAACGAGATACCTTTCAGGACGCGCCGACGCTCACCGGCCATGACGGCCTCTCCCAAACGCAGCAGTCCCGTCGCCGTTATCTGCCCGGTCGGAGCCGGAAGCTGCACCCGCCCTGCCTCGCTGCGCGGAACATCAAAAAAGTCTCGCAGCCGGCGATGCGCTACGGCGGCGCGGGCGATGGCCTTCCATTGGCCGATGATCTGATCGACGGGCGAAAGAGCCCGACCCGAAAGGATGGACGCCGCAATGATCATGCCGGCAGACATTTCGTGCCGCAGCACCAGAAACGCGCCAAGCGTCAGGATCGCAGATTGCAGGAACATCCGGAACGCCTTTGAAAAGGCCGAGGTCGCTTCGGTCTTGTCGTTACCGGCCTGACCGACTGCGAGGCTTGAATTCTGCAGATCAAGCCAACGCGCACCGACGTCGGCCTGCATGCCCATCGCATCAACCAATTCGGCCTGGCGCATACCCCTTTCGGCAAAATCGCGAGCCCGTGCGTCGCCCGTCATCGTGAGGTCGGTCATGCCTTTGGTAAGCCAGTGGTTCACCAGCGCAACCACGATCACCACGCCAGCGCCCACCAGCGTCAACCAACCAAGAAGAGGATGGATCAGGAACAGGACGGCCACATAAAGCGGCACCCACGGTAGATCAAAGACCGATGCCACCGCAGGGCTGGACAGAAAGCCGCGCAATATTTCAAGATCGCGCAAAGGCAGACCCGCTGAACGCTCGCCCGCAATTCCCGAACGCAGCCACGCACGAAACGCCTCGGGCGCGACCAAACTGTAAAGCCGCATTGCCGCCCGAGACAGGATGCGGGCACGGAGAAATTCGTAAATGCCGTAGAACACATAGGCCAGCGTAACGATCACGAACAAGCCCTGCAGTGTCGCCAGGGACCCCGATGACAGAACCCGGTCGTAGATCTGAAGCATGTAAAGCGACCCTGTCAGCATCAGAAGATTGATCAGCGCGCTGAAAAGGCCTGCTACAAACGCGGGCCGCCGCATCAAAAATTGAGCATGGCTATAGATATTCTTGTCAGGGAGGTTGACCCCTTCGGTGCCATCAATCGCCTTTGCAACTGCCCGTGTAGCCTTCTTATTATCCGTCATTTGCCTGCCTGTTAGCGCTGATGGAGTCCATCGCTTCGACCAAGTTCTGCGAGCCACCCCAAGCTGGCCCATGAAGGCCGGTTTGCACCTGCAATTACTTCACTAATTCAAAGTCAACCAACTCTGGGCCTGTATCGCCGATATTGTTGCGATCTGACACCCCGATATTGGCGGCTTTGTGGCTAATTCTAATCGCAAAGGTGTTTTCGGCAACAACTTGCCCATAGCCATAATATCGTCCCTAGATGTTTGTGCGGATGCCTGATTTGTTGGATTTGGGAAAGGGCTTCACAAAGCATAGCGGGATGATCCGGGCGTCATGGCCGATCGCCCCCAGCCAGCACGCAAGTCATTGTAAGCCCGGGAAAACCTCCATGCCGACCAGCGGGTTTTGTCATCAACTTTGGCGTCAGGCCGGCTCTGTTGCACAAATCCCGTGAGGGATTCATCTTGTGAATCCAGCGTGGTAGCTGTTCGGTATGAGCAAACCCACCCCCCCCGCCTACAAGACCAGGAACTGGCCCGCCTATAACGAAGCGCTCAAGCGCCGTGGTTC
>JBGSRQ010000367.1:0-2389 GCA_041737515.1 Rhodobacterales bacterium
ATCGCGCGCGCCGGGCACATGGTCGGGGTCACGGGAACTCGCGCTGCTCTTGCCCCGGTTCGAAACATAGTGGACGCCCTTGTTCACCGCCTTGCGGACGAACATATTGACGATCATGTTGATAATGCGTCCGAAATCCATCGCCGTTCCCTCAATCCTCGAATAGTTCGCTCTGGCCGGTGACGGCCTCATCCTCATCTTCGTCCGCAGGCTCGGCCCCTGGCAGCGGCCGGTTGTCCAGAAGGCCAGCCGCCCGCAGGTCTTTCAGCCCCGGCAAGTCGCGCGCCGATTCCAGCCCGAAGTGATCCAGAAAGCTTTCTGTCACCACAAATGTCACCGGCCGCCCAGGAGTCATACGACGGCGGCCAAAGCGAATCCAGTCCAGTTCCAGAAGTTGATCAACGGTGCCCCGGCTGACAGCGACGCCCCGGATCTCCTCTATCTCGGCGCGGGTCACGGGCTGATGGTAGGCCACGATCGCCAGCGTTTCGATCGCCGCACGGGAAAGTTTGCGCTGTTCCACCGTTTCCTTGCGCATCAGCATGCCCAGATCGGGGGCGGTGCGCATCGCATAGGCATCGCCCACCCGCACCAGTTGCACGCCACGCCCGTCATACCTGCGCCGCAGCGTCACCAAAGCCTCGGCCGGATCGCAGCCCTGCGGCATTCGCGCCCCCAGTTCTGCCAGCGTCACCGGATCGGCAGAGGCGAACAGAATCGCCTCGACCATGCGTTCCTGCTCGCCCATCGGTGGGGCGGCGAACAGGCTTTCGGTCTGGTTGACCGCGTCGGTCATGACCCCTCGCGCTTGCGAATCTGGATCGGCGCGAACATTTCGCCCTGACGGATTTCAAGCTGGCCGCGTTTTGCCATCTCCAGCATGGCCGCGAAATGCGCAGCAGTGGCAGAACGGCGGCGCTGGGGGTGCAATTCCCAGCCGTCGGGCAGCCATGTTTCCAGATCGGTCCAGCCCCCGGCATAGCCGATCAGGCCGCGCATCCGCTCCAACGCCTGCTCCATGGTAAAGACATGCTGGCGGTCCATCACGAAGGGGCGGAATTCATCCTTGGTGCGGATGCGGGCATAGCCGCGCATCAGGTCAATCAGGGTCGCACCGTAAGTGACGCGGCGATGGCGGGTCATGTCTTCGGGCAGTCCGCGCGCGAAGAAATCGCGCCCCTTCTGATCGCGCGCCATAAGCTGGGCCGCCGCATCGCGCATGGCCGACAGTCGCTCCAGTTGAAACGCAAGGTGGGCGGCCAGATCATCCGCTGACGGGCCGTCATCCGTTGGGTCGGGCGGCAACAGAAGACGCGATTTAAGATAGGCAAGCCAGGCCGCCATCACCAGATAATCTGCTGCAAGTTCGATGCGCAGATCTTTGGCTTTATTTACAAATCCAAGATACTGCTCGGCCAGGTCCAGCACCGATATCTTACGCAGATCAACCTTTTGCGTGCGTGACAGCATCAGCAAAAGGTCAAGCGGCCCCTCGAACCCGTCGACATCGACAATCAGCGCCTCGGCGGCGAGACGGTCTTCGACGCTGATCCGTTCCGTCTGATCCCAGGTGTCAGCCATGCCCCTACCCGTTCTGGAGTGCCAGAAATTCGGCCTCCAGCGCGGCAATGTCAACAGGTTCGGGGGCTTTGCGGCAATCAAGCGCCTTTGCGGCGCGCGAAATGGTCACGGCTGGCATCAAGCCCGCGGCTTCGGCAACAGCCTTGCGTTCCGCAAGTGTGCCGTTGCAATGCAGCACCACATCGCACCCAGCCGCAATCGACGCCGCCGCGCGTTGGGCGGGCGAACCCGACAGAGCCTCCATCGCGATATCATCGGTCATCAAGAGGCCCTGAAACCCGATGTCTTCGCGGATGACGCGGATCATTGCAGGTGAACAGGTGGCGGGCGCACTGTCATAGGCCGAAAAGACGACATGCGCGGTCATCGCCAAGGGCAGATCGCGCAAGGCTGCAAAGGGTGCGAAATCCTGCGCGGTCAGTGCGGCGGGTGTCGCGGTGACGGTCGGCAAGTTCAGATGGGTGTCGGCATTGGCGCGACCATGCCCCGGCATGTGCTTGATCACCGGCAAGACGCCTCCGGCCAGATGCCCGTCTGCCGCCGCCCGGCCCAGCGCCGAAACCACGCCTGCATCATCGCCAAAGCAGCGGTTGCGCAGGAACGGATGCGTGGCAGAGGTCAATACGTCAAGACAGGGCGCGCAGTTGGCATCAATGCCCACAGCGCGAAGTTCATCGGCGATGATGCGGTATTGCAGCCAGAGCGCGCGGGCAGCGTTCGGCCCGCAGGCGGCAATCAGATCCAGCGGCGGCACCCAGTCGCGCCAATACGGCGGGCGCAATCGCTGCACCCGCCCGCCTTCCTGATC
>JBGSRQ010000388.1:0-6409 GCA_041737515.1 Rhodobacterales bacterium
CCCCGCGCCAAAAGCCGCGCGCCGATGCTGGGGGCATGGCCGGGGCGGGCGGGGGAGTATATCGCGAACGGCGGATTCAAGATCGGCTTCGGGATGGCGCCCAAGGTCGGGCAGGTGATGGCCGCCCTGGTGCTGGAGGGGCGCGACGAAATCCCGGACGGATTTCGGTGCGAGGCTTTGCTGAACTAGCCCGGCGCGCAAGGCTTGGCGGTTGGCTGCGCGCCTGCCCAAGCGTCATGCAGCGGATTTATTCCTTGAAACCGCGCCCGTCCCCGCGTCTTATGCCATCAGTGGCGGGCCGCAGAGCCCGCGCGATTCAACATGGAGAGACCAATGTTCCACTTGAAAAACCGGCTTCTTGCCGCAACCGCGATTGGCCTTCTGGCTGCGGGTGCCGCACAGGCCAAAACGCTTGTCTATTGCTCGGAAGGTTCACCCGAGGGATTTGACCCGGCGCCTTACACCGCTGGCACGACCTTCGATGCCTCTAGCCGCCCGATCTATAACCGTCTGGTGGAATTCGAAAAAGGCACTACAACCGTGCAGCCCGGCCTTGCCGAAAGCTGGGAAGTTTCGGCCGATGGCCTGGAATACACCTTCAAGCTGCGCCCCGGCGTCAAGTTCCAGACGACCGACTATTTCACGCCGACCCGTGATTTCAACGCCGATGACGTGGTGTTTTCGTTCGATCGTCAGCAAAACAAGGAAAACCCTTGGAACCAGTACACCGCGGGTATTGCCTATGAATATTTCGACTCGATGGAGATGGGCACGCTGATCTCCAAGATCGAGAAGGTCGATGATCTGACGGTCAAGTTCGTGCTGTCGCGCCCCGAAGCACCGTTCATCGCCAACCTTGGCATGGATTTTGCCTCGATCGTGTCGAAGGAATATGCCGATGCGCTTGATGCGGCGGGCAAGAAGGAAGATCTGAACCAAGCGCCGATCGGCACCGGACCGTTCAAGTTCGTGGCCTATCAGAAAGATGCCGTGATCCGCTATGCGGCCAATGCCGATTATTGGGGCGGTGCGCCCAAGATCGACGATCTGGTTTTTGCGATCACCGCCGATGCCGCCGTGCGCCGCCAGAAACTGGAAGCCGGCGAATGTCATGTGATGCCCTATCCTGCCCCGGCAGATCTTGAGGCGTTGCGGGCGAACAAAGACCTGACGGTGATGGAACAGCCCGGCCTGAACGTGGCCTATCTGGCCTATAACAGCACCATTGCGCCCTTCGACAAGGTCGAGGTTCGTCGCGCGCTGAACATGGCAATCAACAAGCAGGCCATTCTGGACGCGGTCTATCAAGGCTCGGGCCAGATGGCCAAAAACCCGATCCCGCCGACCATGTGGAGCTATAACGACGCCATCGTTGACGATCCCTACGATCCGGAAGCCGCCAAGAAGATGCTGGAGGATGCGGGCGTTACCGGTCTGTCGATGAAGGTCTGGGCGATGCCGGTGCAGCGCCCTTACATGCCGAACGCACGCCGCACGGCGGAGCTTATTCAGGAAGATTTTGCCAAGATCGGGGTGACGGTTGAAATCGTGTCCTACGAATGGGGTGAATACCTGAAGAAGTCCAACGAGGTGGACCGTGACGGCGCGGTTATCCTTGGCTGGACCGGGGACAATGGCGATCCGGACAACTTCCTGAGCGTGCTTCTTTCGTGCGCAGCCGTCGGCCTCGCCAACCGCGCGCAGTGGTGCAACAAGGACTTCTCCGATCTGCTGGCCAAGGCCAAGGCAACCTCTGACCAGGCGGAGCGCACCAAGCTTTACGAAGAAGCTCAGGTGATCTTCAAGGATCAGGCCCCGTGGGCCACCTTGGGCCATTCGACCGTGTTCATGCCGATGTCGTCCAAGGTTTCGGGCTATATCATGAGCCCGCTTGGAAGCCATTCCTTCGACAACGTCGACATCGCCGAGTGATGTGACACAGCGGCGCGCCGGCATCACCCGGCGCGCCGTATTATTTGGATTTCCCGCATGATCAGACTGATCCTTGGCAAGCTGGCCTACATGCTGCCGACATTTTTCGGTATCACCATCGTGGCCTTCGGCTTCGTGCGGGTTCTGCCCGGCGATCCCGTGCTGCTGATGGCGGGCGAGCGCGGGCTTTCGCCCGAACGCTACAAGGAGATGCTGGCGCAGCTGGGCTTTGACCGGCCGCTCTGGGCGCAATACGTCGAGTTTCTGAACCGCGTGCTGCATGGCGATCTGGGAACGTCACTGGTCACGAAAAAGCCGGTGCTGGGCGAATTTCTGACTCTGTTTCCCGCCACTGTCGAACTGGCGCTTTGCGCGATCATTCTGGCCACGGTGATCGGTATTCCGGCGGGGATTCTGGCCGCGATCAAGCGCGGATCGTGGTTTGACCAGTTAAGCATGGGCACCGCTTTGGTCGGCTATTCGATGCCGATTTTCTGGTGGGGCCTGCTGTTGATCATCTTCTTTTCGGGAACGTTGGGGTGGACGCCGGTATCGGGGCGCATCTCGCTGATCTATTTCTTTCCCGACACAACCGGATTCATGCTGATCGACAGCCTTTTGTCGGGTCAAAAAGGCGCGTTTGCTTCGGCCCTGTCGCATCTGATCTTGCCGACCATCGTGCTGGCGACGATTCCGCTGGCGGTGATTGCGCGGCAGACCCGGTCTGCGATGCTGGAGGTTCTGGGCGAAGATTATGTGCGCACCGCGCGCGCCAAGGGATTAAGCCCAAGCCGGGTCATCGGGGTGCATGCGTTGCGCAACGCGATGATCCCGGTGATCACGACCATCGGCCTGCAGGTCGGCGTGCTGATGGCGGGAGCGATTCTGACCGAGACGATCTTCTCATGGCCCGGTATCGGCAAGTGGATGGTCGACAGCATCTCGCGACGCGATTACCCCGTGGTGCAGGGCGGGCTGTTGCTGATCGCGGCGATCGTGATGATCGTCAACCTGATCGTCGATCTTTTGTACGGGTTCATCAACCCGCGCATCCGGCATAGCTGAGGGGGCGGGAATGGCTGACGCAACCACATTGCAACCCGGAACCCGCCGTCAGATGCTGGCAGAGTTCTGGTTCTATTTCCGCGAAAACCGCGGCGCAGTGATCGGGCTTTGGGTGTTTCTGACGCTGGTGGTGTTAGCCGTTCTGGCCCCGCTGATCGCGCCGCACGGGCCGACGATCCAGAACCGCGATGCACTGCTCTTACCTCCGTTCTGGCAGGAAGGGGGGCGTTCGGCCTATCTTCTGGGCACCGACGCGATTGGCCGCGATATTCTGACGCGCCTGCTGTACGGCGCACGGTTCTCGCTTTTCATCGGGGTGGTCGTGGTAGCGATTGCGCTCGTCGGCGGTGTTGTGCTGGGCCTTCTGGCCGGGTTTTTCGGCGGCTGGGTCGATACGGTGATCATGCGGGTGATGGATGTGATCCTGGCCTTCCCGTCGCTTTTGCTGGCACTTGTGCTGGTCGCCGTGCTGGGACCAGGGCTGCTGAACGCGATGATCGCGATTGCGCTGGTCTTGCAGCCGCATTTCGCGCGGCTTACGCGGGCAGCGGTGATGGCCGAGAAGAACCGTGAATATGTGATGGCCGCACGGGTGGCGGGGGCAGGCAGGATGCGGCTGATGTTCCGCACCATTCTGCCGAATTGTCTGGCTCCCCTGATCGTGCAGGGCACTCTGTCATTCTCCAACGCCATTCTGGATGCGGCGGCGCTGGGGTTTCTTGGCATGGGTGCGCAACCCCCCACGCCTGAATGGGGCACGATGCTTGCAGAAGCCCGCGAGTTCATCCTTTCCGCGTGGTGGGTGGTTACATTCCCCGGCCTTGCGATCCTGATCACGGTTCTGGCGATCAACCTGATGGGCGACGGGTTGCGCGACGCGCTGGACCCGAAACTGAAACGGAGCTGACGATGGCATTGCTGGACATCCGCAATCTGACCGTTGCGTTCGATACCGCCACAGGCCCGTTCAAGGCTGTGGACGGCATTGATATCACCGTGGCCGCGCACGAGGTTCTGGCGATTGTGGGCGAATCCGGGTCCGGCAAATCGGTGTCGATGCTGGCGGTGATGGGGCTGTTGCCCGATACCGCCAAAGTCACCGCCGACAAGATGGAGTTCAACGGCCAGAACCTTGCCACGATGACCCCGGTGGAACGCAGGCGTATCATCGGGCGCGAGATCACGATGATCTTTCAGGAACCGATGGCCAGTCTGAACCCATGCTATACGGTGGGTTTCCAGATCGAGGAAGTGCTGCGTCTGAACCTTGGCTTGGATGCGCGGGCGGCTCGGGCAAGGGCGGTGGAACTGTTCACCGCTGTGGGTATTCCCGATCCGGCGGGGCGGCTTGACAGCTATCCGCATCAGATGTCGGGCGGTCAGTGTCAACGCGTGATGATTGCCATCGCCATCGCCTGCAAACCGAAGTTGCTGATCGCGGATGAGCCGACAACGGCGCTGGATGTGACGATCCAGAAACAGATTCTGGATCTGCTGATGACCTTGCAGGAAGAGCAGGGCATGGGCCTGATCCTGATCACGCATGACATGGGCGTGGTTGCCGAAACCGCCGACCGGGTGGTGGTGCAATACAAGGGTCGCAAGATGGAAGAGGCCGACGTGGTCAGCCTGTTCGAGGCGCCGAAGAACCAGTATACCCGCGCGCTGATGTCGGCCCTGCCGGAAAATGCGACCGGAAAACGGCTCAGCACCGTGGCCGATTTCATGGCGAATGAGGCGAACGCATGACCGCCGTTGTCGAAGGTCGTGCCATCACCCGCGATTATGCCGTGGCGGGCGGATTGTTTCGCAAGGCGTCGGTCGTGCAGGCAGTGCGCGGGGTAAATTTTGCAGTCGAGGAAGGCAAGACGCTGGCCATTGTGGGCGAGTCCGGTTGAGGGAAGTCGACCCTCGCGCGGATCATCACGTTGATTGACCCCGCCACCACAGGCGAATTACGGATTGACGGGCAGGCGGTGGATATCTCACGCGGGGGAATGACGCCTGCTTTGCGATCCAAGGTTCAGATCGTGTTCCAGAACCCCTATGGCTCGCTTAACCCGCGCCAGAAGGTCGGAGACGTTCTGATGGAGCCCCTGATCCTGAACACCAGCAAGGGGGCCGAGGAACGCCGTGCGCTGGCCCAGGCGATGCTGGCCAAGGTCGGCCTGCAGCCCGAACATTTCAACCGCTATCCGCACATGTTTTCCGGCGGTCAGCGCCAGCGCATTGCGATTGCGCGCGCGTTGATGGTGAACCCCCGGCTGCTGGTTCTGGACGAACCCGTTTCGGCGCTTGATCTTTCGGTGCAGGCGCAGGTCCTGAACCTGCTGGCCGATCTGCAAGAGGAATTCAACCTGACCTATGTCTTTATCAGCCACGATCTTTCGGTCGTGCGCTACATCGCGGACGATGTGATGGTGATGTACAAGGGCGAGGCAGTGGAACAGGGCAGCCGGGATCAGGTTTTCGGCAACCCGACACATGAGTATACAAAGACGTTGTTTGCTGCGACGCCGATCACTTCGGTTGCGTCGATCCGCGAACGGGTGGCGCGGCGCAAGGCTGCACGATTGGCGGCAAGGGGCTTGGCATGACCGATTTTGCAGAACGGCTGGCACGCTTGCGGGCCCGGATGGCAGAGACCGGCACCGATCTTGTGGCGGTGGGGCCAACATCGAACATGGTCTGGCTCTCGGGTTTGGCACCGCACGGCGATGAACGTCCGGTGATGCTGATGGTGACGGCGGATTTCGCGGGTTTCCTGATGCCCGGATTGAACGCCGACAGCCAGCGCCCCCATACCGATCTTCCGTTCTTTACCTGGGCCGATGCCGATGGTCCGGCGTCTGCACTGGCCGATATTCTGGCCAGATGCGGGTTGCGTGACGAACCGCTGGTCGCGGTGGATGAGGGTATGCGCGCGGATTTCGCGCTGTTGCTGCTGGATGCGTTGCCCGGTGCGCGGCGCTGCTTTCTGCCCGACACGCTGGGATATTTGCGCAGCCGCAAGGACGATGCCGAATTCGCCATTCTCAAACGCGGTGCGGTCTTGAACGATGCCGCGATGCAGGCCGGGTTTGCCGCCCTGCGTGAAGGCGTGACCGAGCGCGAGGTGGCCGATACCATAACCCGCTTTTTTGCCGACCACGGGGCTGCGACCGAGTTCAGATCGGTCTGCTTTGCCGGGAACGGAGCGTTCCCGCATCATGCAACAGGTGAGACGCGCTTGAAACATGGAATGGCTGTGCTGATCGATATCGGCGCGCGCAAAGAGGGCTATCCCAGCGACATGACCCGCGTGGGCTGGTTTGGCACAGAGCCTGCGGACTTTGCCAAGGTGCACGATATCGTCAATCGTGCGGTTGAGGCGGCGCTGGCTGCAGCCGTTCCGGGCGCGCGGGCGCGCGAT
>JBGSRQ010000402.1:0-6587 GCA_041737515.1 Rhodobacterales bacterium
AGGCAGGTCAAGATAGGTCGCCGCCGAGCCATACTGGAAATCAAGGTCGATCAGGCAGACGCGCGGGGCGTTTTCCTTGCTTATCGTGGCCAGTTCCCATGCAAGGTTGACGGCAAAGGTGCTGGCACCCACACCGCCCGACATGCCATGCACCGGCAAGACGACGGCATTGCGGTCGCCCTTTGCCCTGAAGGCGGGCAGCGCGGCGTGCGGCACATCAGTCAGGTCGGCCGCTATCGGGATGGCCGCGGGCGCCTCGGGGGCCGGTTTGCGCATGCGTTCGATTGCGTCGTGCAGCGCCCCGTCAGGCAATGGATATGGCACGAAATCATCTGCGCCAAGGCGCAACAACTGGTGCAGGGCCACCGGGCTGATCTGATCGGCGATCAGCACGACCTTGACCGATTTCGATTTGGCCGTACGCACGATGTCTTCGATGCGGCTCAGATCAATCTCGTCCTTGGCATCCACGGCCACGGCGACGAACTCAAGCGTCGCAGCGTCGGGCTGATCAAAGAACACCATCGCGTCTTCAAAGGACAGATCGCCCCAGCTTTCGCCAAGCTCGTTCTCCATATCGTCGATCAAAAGTTCGAAATTCTGCACGTCACGCGAAATCGTGCAAGCCACGATAGGCGCTGGATCCGGCTGCAAAGTGGCCACGCTCGTCATAACCTCAGGTCCTTCCATTGACGGATAGCTGGCCCTTGTCTGCGGCGACTTTGCTTTCTGCGCGGTCACGTCAGACACCAATTCCAGATAACCGTGTGCAACGATTGTTGCTGCACGCTGTTCGATTGAAGGGAAGATGCTGGGGAATGTTGGCGAGATTGGGGCTAAAAGATCGTATTTCTTTGATTTTTGCCCGTTCTCGAAACGAAAGGGCGGCCGAAGCCGCCCTTTCCTGCGATTGTTTCGAAGATCAGTTGCCGCCGGGGTCGGTCTGCGTCTTTACAGCGGTGTTCGACGGATGCTGACGCTCGCCCAGGGTCAGGTATTCGCGCATGATCACTGCGGCATACTTGCCGTTCAGGACAGCCGGGTTTGATTGCACAAATCCGGACACTTCCGTTACCGTGCGCCGATTGCGCATTTCAGGCCCGGACGATGCGATCACCGGGCGGGTTTCGCCGTATGATACCAGCGCTTCAAGCCGTGACCGCGAAATTCCGCGTTGCGACAGATAGGCAACCACGGCATCGGCACGGCGTTTGCCCAGCGCATAGTTGTATGCGTTGGAGCCGACAGCATCGGTATGGCCATAAACGCGGAACCGCACTTCCGGAAACTGCCTGATCCAGTTGGCTTGCTGATCAAGAGCCGCCTGCGCCGCCCCATCCAGTTGCGACGAATTGAACGCAAATTCGATCGTCGAGGGAACTTCAGAGGCGAAACGCCCGCCCAGAGCGACGGCAAAATCGCGTTGCCCGGTCTGGATCAGCGTGTTGTTCATGGTGGCGGCCCCGAAAGAGCCGTCATCCGCCAAAGAACCGGCTTCGCGATTGAAACCGGAGTCCGTGCAGCCTGAAACCGAAATCAGGGCCACCGCTGCAACAAAGTGTGTGAGGTGCTTTTTCATCGCGTCACTCCATCACATAGCCGTAGGAGCCGCTGAAGTCCTGCCGGGCGACTTCGCCTGCAGCACCTTTCGCGCCCTTGCCACTGACGTTGCCGAACAGGAACAGATCCCGCTCGGTAGGGATCCGCACGCGGTCGGTCGGCAGGGTAAGCGCCTCGCCGCGTGTCGGGGTTACCAGATGCGGGGTGACGATGATCACAAGTTCGGTCTGGCCACGGGTATATTCCGAACTGCGGAACAAAGCGCCAAGGATCGGCACATCGCCCAGCCACGGCACCTGACCGTTCAGATCGCGGAAGTCATCCTGCAACAGACCCGCAATCGCAAAGCTCTCGCCATCGCGCATCTCGACCGTGGTCGAGGTTTCGCGGCGGCGGAAGGCGTTGATGGTAAAGCCCGCCGATTGCAGCGTGATTGTCGTGTCGATGGAAGATACTGCGGCGTTGATCGTCAGGTTGATGATATCGCCATCCACCACCACCGGCGTGAAGTTCAGTTCCACACCAAAGGGCCGATACTGGATCGAGATCGCGCCGTTGTCGCCCGCAACCGGGATCGGGTATTCGCCGCCCGCAAGAAACTTTGCCTCTTGCCCAGACAAGGC
The DNA here is from genome assembly GCA_041737515.1 of Rhodobacterales bacterium. Lineage (GTDB taxonomy): Bacteria > Pseudomonadota > Alphaproteobacteria > Rhodobacterales > Rhodobacteraceae > JBBQZP01. Next base: position 2,184 of record JBGSRQ010000402.1, read on the forward strand.
AGTCAGGTTCGGTTCGGCAAGCGTGCGGACAACACCTTTCGATTCAAGGGCTTCCAGAAGAACCGCGAATTCCAGCGATCCGGCAGAAAAGCCCAGTGTGAACGCTCCGTTGTTATCGCCCGAACCGCTTGAACTGTTACCGGCGAATGTCGAATCGCGCAGAGCGCCGCTGGTAAAGCGTCCCGTGCCGCCCTTCAGCCCCAGCTTTTCGCCGGCGCTGTTGATGGCGAGTGAACTCGACAGGCTTTTTGATACAGACCGCTGCATTTCGGCAAAGCGGACCTTCAACATGACTTGCTGGGTGCCACCGACACTCATCAGGTTGGACACACGTTCGGGCGCATAACGGTTGGCCAGATCAAGCGCGCGGTCCAGCTTTGCGGTGCTCGACACCGTGCCTGACAGAACGATGCCGTCATTGGCGGTGCGCACCTCGATGCCTTCGCCGGGAAGAATCTGGCGCAGGCGTTCCTTGAACTCGGCGATGTCGGGTGAAACCTGCACTTCAACGTTCGAGATCAGCTTGCCATCCGCACCCAGAAGCGTCAGTGTCGTACGCCCCGGTGCCTTGCCCAGAACGTAGATCGTCTTGTCCGACAGGGTCGAGATATCCGCGATGCCGGGGTTGGCAATCGACAGTTCCGCAAAGGGGACGTCGCTTTCAACCACCACGGCGCGGTTCATCGGAACATTCAGGGCACTGGAGGGAGAGCCTTCCATAACCCGCAGATTTTGCGCCGACACTGATGTCAGAGCGGTCGTTGACAGTGCCAAGCCCATCAGGCCCGCTGCCAGGATACTACGCATTTTCATGTGACCTGCCTTTCCGATCACGCCTCAATATCACGGGTCTTTTCTGCCCGTTGCATGCCTCAAGATGCCGGAGTCGACGATTTTTTGCAAGAATCAAAAGGTTGGAGGTGGTATTTGATGTGGATATGTTGCAACAGGCGCAGCTTGTTGCGCAAATGCAACGGGCGCGGCACCAGATACGGTGGCCGCGCCCGTCAAGATTGATCCGACATCAGTTGGTGCAGGCGATCTCGGTCTCGACCATTTCCGCACCTTTGCGGGTCTTGATCGTGCAAACCTTGTCTGGCGTGACGGCCGCAACTTCCTGTTTTTCGATCCCAAGAAGCGTCTGACTGTTCACTTCGACCAGGTTCGTATCCGTCGTCTTGTCGTTCGCGCCCACCAGCGACAGGGTCAGACGCCCGGTTGCCTGCGCTTGCGCCAGTCGTGCAACCTGCTCGCGCGAGGCCTCGACCGTCACTGTGCTGGGCACGCCTTCGGTAAGTCCGCGGTCGCCATTCGTCGATTGGTCCACGGCGATGATCGCGACCGAAGATTCGATCAACCGCGTCACATCGCCACCAGAATTCGACACGCTGCCGGTCCAGTAGACATCGACGATCTCTCCGGGGTTCAGAAAGGCACCCGAGGTCGCGTCGACCTTGATCGTGTAGGCGCGCATGCCCGCCGCGAGTTGCGCCGTCAGACCGGCCTGTTCCCCCGGTTCGGTCACCTTGACCGCCAGAATCGGTTCAAACTTTTCGACCTGACGCAGCACATAGCGCGGCTTGTTCACGTTCTCGGGGAACAGCAGGCCCTCTTCCTGGAAAACGCCATCCGGCAAAGCCGATTTCGGCCAGTAGATCTTTTGCACATCTTCCTTGGTCAGCGCATCGCCGTACTTCAGCGGTTTGTTGACGACATACACTTCAACCAGCGGCCCGATCTTGGCCCGCAAAGCCTGTTCCTGTGCAAGTGCCGAGGCGTTCTTTTCGACATACCCCTGCACCATGTAAACGGCGAAGCCTGCAAGTGCGAGGCCAACCACCAGAACCAATCCAAACATCATACGCATTGCAGTCCCCTTTCCCAATCCGGCACCGTCTTGCTGGCGCCGATCCCATGTCCTGACGCTTTATTGCCCGGCGTCAACGTCAATCGAGGCAACGGCATCCGACAGATTTGATCCGACGTTTTGAGTACCATTGCCAATTTTCGCCATTACGCCGAACCCAATCCCGACGATTGCAGCAGTCAAGACCACCCAATCGACGGTGACCGCGCCGCTTTCGCATTTGATGAATCGCCTGATCATATTCGGCATACCGCTTCCTTCATTTCGCAGTCATTTCAAAAATCAAAACTTCCGATCATTAAGGCATTAAAAAATGGCAAAAGTATGCCGTTCTATCTCATTGCGCCAATGCTGCCCTATCTGGCCGGGTTTCGCGTCAAGGTTGCGAAGAACCAAAATTGATTTGGCAATCAATCAGATACCGGTCACCTGCATCGCGCCCACTTCATCCGAGATTGTGCCAGCTGCCGTGACCAGGCCCGACGAGAGCGACGTCATGACGATAATGCCCAATGCAACGATACCAGCGGTCAGTGCGACCCAATCAACGGTGATTGCACCGCAATCATCTTTCAGAAACGTCTTGACGGCTTTCAACATGACATACCTCATTTACTATGAGCGTGCTGCTCGATGTCATCATCAGACACGGGAAAAGAGACTTAATTGCGCAAAGACACGGGCTATGGCGTGATCATTTTACGCCCGAATTGGGTGTGTAAAGAATGTGGGCCGCCCGAAACGCATAAAAAAGACCGCACCCCAAAGGGATGCGGCCTTTTCGATTTTCGGGAAGACGTGGATTACTGGCCCGAAGTCACGGAGATCGCGCCGACTTCCGACGAGATGTTGTCGGCAAGGGTGCCAACACCGGTGGTCACCGAGTTCATGACCAGGAAGCCCAGGGCAACAACGGCAGCAGTCAGCACGACCCAGTCGACAGTCACGGCGCCGGATTCGTCATTCTTGAAGTTCTTGAAGATGTTCAGCAGTTTCATGTTGTGTTCCTTTACTACCCGGCACCACGCCAAGTCTGACCCTGTTTCACCATTGAATCGTGACCGGATTGGGGAACCTATGTGGCGTGGAGCGGACTCTTTCAAAAGTTTCGGAAACATTCATATTGAATTGTCATCAAGCAAGGAACGACTTTGATCGAATGGAAAATGCCGCAATCCTTGGATTGCGGCATTCTGCTTTGCAATGACGGGTTTCGTTATCGCGACAAGCAGATATCTATTGGTTGGTGGTGACCGACACATTCGCGACTTCGGCCGAGATCTTGTCAGCAAGATCGCCCAGGCCTTCGCGGATCGGGTTCATGACCGCAAAGCCAAGGGCCACCACAGCTGCCGTCAGAACAACCCAATCCACCGTGACAGCGCCGGATTCGTCGTTCTTGAAGGACTTGATTGCAAAAAACAGTTTCATCACACATCTCCAATGACACAATGTGGCGGCAGATCGCCAACATTGCGGCAAAAGAACAGCCAATCATGGCAGGAATGTGTTCGTCCTTGGTCAATTAAGTGTTTGTTAACGCAACAAATTGAAACAATCTATGCAGATTGTTCCTTGCGGGTGGAGTTTCGATGTTCCGGGGGGAGACGCGGGTCGCAACCTCAAGATTGCAACCCGCTGTTTTGGCGGCAGATACCGCCGTGGGCAATTACTGGCCCGAAGTCACGGAGATCGCGCCGACTTCCGACGAGATGTTGTCGGCAAGGGTGCCAACACCGGTGGTCACCGAGTTCATGACCAGGAAGCCCAGGGCAACCACGGCTGCGGTCAGCACGACCCAGTCAACAGTCACGGCACCGGATTCGTCGTTTGCGAAGTTTTTGAAGATGTTCAGCATGATGTGGTCCTATCTAGGGTTAATACACAAGTTTTGGCAGCCTTGGGTCGCTTCGTTCCGGCCTCTGTTCCGGTTCAATCCCGTTCGGCATGTGGTAATAAAGCAGGTCAAACGTGGCCGCATTGGGCCGCCAATCGGGCTTTTTCGGAAAAATTGCAGAAATTTCGAGAAATCTCGTAAGCCTTTGAAATATATATGAAATGAAATTTGATCAACCTGCAGCAGCAATCCGGTCCGGCGCAAAAGTGAGGGTTTTGTGCCAGAATTGGGCAAAATGGCCATGATTGGCGGTCAGTTTTCTGGCCTTTGATGGAAATCTTTGCAAGGCTGCGTGCAAGAACAACAAAAGACAGGCAACCGCACAATGCGGATCGTGGCAGTAGTGATCTTCGCGGGGCTGACGCTCGCCGCGCCCGTCGGGTTGCGGGCAGAAGTTGTGGCGCAGGATAACTTCACCTTCAAGCGTCTGAAGGCGCCCGGTGCGGGTGGGTTCGCCGGCAAACGGATCACGGTTCAGATTGACCCTGCCGAACAGGCGCGCCGGCTGGCAGTGCCCGACAAGCCCGACGCGATCGAAAAAGCGGTGGCCGAAGCCGTGGCCACCCCCGATGGCAGCATTTCGCGCCCGACATCGCCAGCGGCGCCGGGCGCATCGCGGTATGGCTGGTTCTGGGATATC
>JBGSRQ010000410.1:0-6283 GCA_041737515.1 Rhodobacterales bacterium
AGCGCCTGCAGCGCCGCGCCGTTCAGGGCAAGGCGCGCGCCCAAAAAGGCCGTGTTGATTCCGTCGTCCTGAGCCAACGGACTGCCTGCGCTGAACACCCGCAGGCATTCGTCGCGCACCCAGGGGTCGTCGGGATTGAAGCCTTCCTTCTCGGCGGCGCGGCGGATGGTATGCAGGATCAGGGTGATCGTCACCGGCAGTTCGGCCAGCGATGTAGCCAGCCCGCCCATGCCCCCCGCAACCCCGGTCAGCGCAGCAACCGCAGGTGCTGCATGGCGACCAAGATCGGGGGCAGAGCGACCGCGTGCGGCAAGGGCATGTCCCTGTTCCAGCCCGCGGGCGGCCAGTATTTCGATCTGTTGGCGCACGGATTTCGGCAGGACGGCCATCTGGTGTTCAACCGAGCCACCCATCCGGTTCATCAGCGCCATGAAGGGCCCTGTTGCCCGCGCCTGACGCGCGGCAAGTGCCGCGATCTGCGTGGCAAGGTCGGAAAGCGGATCTGGCGGTGCGTCTGTCATGTCACATAAGTAGGGTCCGGCCCGCCTCTCTGCAATGCCGCACCGGAGGTGTGACCGGGTCAGGTGGCCTTTGTGACCATACCCTCCACCCCCGCCCAGGCGCCGCGCACAAGATCAAAACCCAGCACGCGATCAGGGTTGGTGGGGGGGGGCATCACGACGGCTGTCAGTTTGTGAAACCCAAAGCGGCTGTAATAGGGCGCGTCGCCGACCAGAAGCACGCGTTCCCACCCCTGACGCCGCGCCTCGGCCAGACTTTCGTTGATCAGCAGCCCGCCCAGGCCTTCGCCCTGCCGCGTCGGATGAACGGCAATCGGGCCAAGCAAAAGGATGTCATGCTCGCCTACTTCGGCCGGCCAGTAACGGATCGCTGCAGCAAGCGACCCGTCGGCATCGCGCAAAACCAGACATAGCGAGGCTACCGTTGCCACCCCGTCACGCAACCGGTAGGATGACAGCGCCGTGCGCCCCGGCGAGAAACACAGGTCGTAAAGCGCCTCGACCTCCCACCAGTCGGCCTCGGTCTCTTCCTCCAGTCGGTACAAGGGCAGTCTCCAGGACAGGAAGGACAAAGCAAGGTGCGAATCCGCTGGAAACGCAGCTAGCATGACGCTACCTCAGGTTCAAACACGAGATGAGGCTGGAGATGTTCTACCGCCCCCAGGATGGCCACGGCCTGCCGCACAACCCGTTCACCGCAATCATCGCACCACGCCCGATCGGCTGGATTTCGACGCGGGGGCCTGCGGGCGACAATCTTGCCCCCTATTCGTTCTTCAACGCGGTGGCCTACGCACCACCTCAGGTCATGTTTGCATCAACCGGCGTGAAGGACAGTTTGCGCGCGGCGCAGGCGACGGGCGTCTTCTGCGTGAACCTCGTGACCGAAGATCTGACCGATGCGATGAACGCAAGTGCGGCATCGGTTGCCCAGGGGGTGGATGAGTTTGCCCTGGCCGGATTGGAAAAGGCGGCATGCCATACCATTGATTGCCCGCGCGTGGCGAAATCGCATGCGGCTTTCGAATGCCGCGTGACCCGGGTCATGACATTGGCGGGCGACGGGAACTTTGTGGTGTTCGGTGAGGTCACTGGCGTGCATATCGCCGATGATGCGCTGACCGCCGGTCGGTTCGACACCGCGCGTCTGCGTCCGCTGGCCCGACTGGGATACATGGACTACGCGGTGATCGAGCGGCGGTTCGAGTTGAAGCGCCCGGACTGACGCATGGGTAGACGCAGCACGCCACTGTCGCCATAAAGGCACTGCACATCGTCACGACTGGCCCGGAGCATGCCCGTGAAATCCGTAGAGGACTATATCCGAACGATCGCCGATTTTCCGCATCAGGGAATCCTGTTCCGGGATGTGACCACGCTTTTTGCCGACCCGCGCGGGTTTCGGATGTGCGTCGATCAGCTTCTTTCCCCTTATGCCGGCCTGCGCATCGACAAGGTCGCAGGGCTGGAGGCGCGGGGATTCATCCTTGGTGGTGCGGTGGCGCATCAGTTGTCGACAGGCTTCATCCCGATCCGCAAGAAAGGCAAGCTGCCGGGCCGCACAATCGAGCAAAGCTACACACTGGAATATGGTGAGGCCGTGGTCGAGGTGCATGACGATGCAATGCAGCCGGGTGAAAAGGTACTCCTGGTCGACGACCTTCTGGCGACCGGTGGCACAGCCGAAGCCGGCATCCGCCTTATCGAGCGGCTGGGGGCCGAAGTCATCGGCTGCGCTTTCGTCGTTGATCTGCCCGACCTTGGCGGTCGCCGGAAACTGGAAGCGATGGGCATGGATGTCCACGCCCTCTGCGCATTTGACGGCATTTGAGAGACATCACCGCTCCGGCAGATCGTCGCTAACGATTTGGTAATGCGAATCGAAATACACCTGTGGATGTCGGGTTGCCCCACAGCCCGGCAAGGCACTGCTTGCAACACGTGACCCAACTGACCCCACCCGCCCCGCCGGTTCACCCCGGCGGGGTTTTTACTTTGTGATCAGATGTTTGCCACCGCACTCCAAAAACCAGCCAACTTCATATTTGCCCAAATACTCACCTCTGGCCTCGCCGCCAGGATGACTTGGAAAGATGAGTATTTTTACAAAGATGAAGTTGGCTGAAAGGGTGTGGAGCGAAGGCGACGCCGTCCGAGCGGGGCTCGATGCCCCCGAGGACGGCCCCCGGTGCTGCGTGTTCGGCCATGGGTCAGAACGGCACGTCGTCAACCTGATGCGCGGCAATCACATATCGGGCGACGATCTTTTTCACCCCTGCCTTTTCGAAATCGACATCCAGCTTGTCACCTTCGATCGCCACCACATCGCCATAGCCGAATTTGGTGTGGAACACCCGGTCGCCCAACACGAAGGATGATACCGCATCCAGATCAATCACCGTGTTCTTTGCCTCGCGCGGTTGCGCGACGGGACGGGTTGCCGAGCGGTCCTGCATCCGACGCCAGCCGGGCGAGTTGTAGACATCGGCCTTGGTCGCGCGATCCTCGATGAACGATCCGCCAAAGCCCCCCGCCGCAGCCCCGAACCCGCCGCCGTAAAGGCCGGGCGGGGTCAGCACGTCAACATGGGCGGCAGGCAGTTCATCAATGAACCGCGACGGCAGGGCCGATTGCCACTGGCCGTATACGCGCCGGTTCGAGGCGAAAGAGATCGTGCAAAGTGCCTCGGCCCGCGTGATGCCAACGTAAGCCAGACGGCGTTCCTCTTCGACGCCCTTCAGCCCGCTTTCGTCCATGCTGCGCTGCGACGGGAACAGACCGTCCTCCCAGCCCGGCAGAAACACGGCGGGGAATTCAAGCCCTTTGGCTGCGTGCAGCGTCATTATGCTGACCTTCTGGGCCGCCTCTTCCGTCTCATTTTCCATGATCAGGCTGACGTGTTCGAGAAACCCCTGCAAGTTCTCGAACTGCTCCAGCGCCTTGACCAGTTCCTTCAGGTTGTCCAGCCGCCCCGGCGCTTCGGGCGTCTTGTCCTGCTGCCACATCTGGGTGTAGCCGCTTTCGTCCAGAATTTGTTCGGCCAGTTCGATATGACTGTGACCCCCCACCAGCGTGCGGGCATGCCAGCGGTCCACCCCATCGACAAAGTGGCGCAACTGCCCTGCCCCCTTGCCGCCGATACCCCCGCCCGCCAGCAATTCACGCGCACCTTCCAGCAGTGGCACGCCCGATGCCCGCGCGGTGCGTTGAATGTCTTGCTGCGCCTTGTCACCAAGGCCGCGTTTGGGGGTGTTGACAACGCGCTCGAACGCCAGATCATCCTCGGGCGACACGGCGAGGCGGAAATAGGCCATCGCGTCGCGAATCTCCAGCCGTTCATAGAACCGCGGCCCGCCGATCACGCGATAGGGCAGACCGATCGTCAGAAACCGGTCCTCGAACGCGCGCATCTGGTGGCTGGCGCGCACAAGGATTGCCATGTCGTCAAGGCCCAGCGGGTCCATGCTGCGGGTGCCGCGTTGCAACGCCTCCAACTCGTCACCGATCCAGCGCGCTTCTTCTTCGCCGTCCCAATGGCCAATCAGGCGAACCTTCTCGCCCGCCTCCCGGTCGGTCCACAGCGTCTTGCCAAGCCGCCCCTTGTTGCCCGCAATCACGCCGGATGCCGCCGCAAGGATATGCGGGGTTGACCGATAATTCTGTTCCAGCCGCACCACATGCGAGCCCGGGAAATCCTTTTCAAAACGCAGGATGTTGCCCACTTCGGCACCGCGCCAGCCATAGATCGACTGGTCATCATCACCCACACAGCAGATGTTGCGATGCGCCTGTGCCAGAAGCCGCAGCCACAGATACTGGGCGACGTTGGTATCCTGATATTCGTCGACCAGAATATAGGGCAGCCAGCGCTGGTACTGCGCCAGCACATCCTTGTGGGTCTGAAAGATCGTCACGACATGCAGCAACAGGTCGCCGAAATCGGTGGCGTTCAGGGTTTTCAGACGCTCCTGATACTGCTCGTAAAGCTCGGTCCCGCGGTTGTTATAGGCGCTGGCTTCCGAGGCCGGCACGTTCGCGGGCGTCCACGCGCGGTTCTTCCAACTGTCTATCAGCCCCGCCAGCATCCGCGCGGGCCAGCGCTTTTCGTCGATATTGGCGGCGGCGATCAGTTGTTTCAGCAGGCGAAGCTGATCGTCGGTGTCCAGAATGGTGAAATTCGACTTCAGGCCGACGAGTTCGGCATGGCGGCGCAGGATCTTGACGCTGACCGAATGGAACGTGCCCATCCAGGGCATCCCCTCGATCTGCTGGCCCAGCATCCGGCCAACACGATCCTTCATTTCGCGCGCGGCCTTGTTGGTGAAGGTGACGGCCAGAATTTCGTTCGGGCGGGCCTTGCCGGTCATCAGCAGATGCACGATGCGCGCCGTCAGCGCCTTGGTCTTGCCGGTGCCTGCCCCCGCCAGCATCAGAACCGGCCCGTCCAGCGCCAGCACCGCCGCGCGCTGTTCCGGGTTCAGATCATCCAGATAAGGCTGCGGGCGCGCGGCCATCGCCCGTTGGGACAAAGGCACCGCAGCTTCGAACGCATCGCTTTCGTCAAACTGGCTCATAGGCGCAGCCTAGCGCAGCTTTTGCGGGAGTTAAAGAAGTGTTCGCTTTCCGTTCTGAATTTTCCGCACAAGATTAATCTGCTGCTGCAGCCTTTGCGATATCCTCAAACTTCGCGTCCAGCTCTTTGGCAACTTCGCTCAAAGCCTCGCCTCCCTCGCTGGCATAGGGCGCAAAGACGTAGCTTGGCGCTTTCCATGCCAGAGTGGACGTGCCGTCCGCATCTTCCGTCACATAAAACCGGATCGGGGCCTCGATCATGGCGGCGGTCGAAAGGGGCAGCACGCGCACGGCGTATTGCGGGGCAAAGACACCGATCACGCGGTTGCCGGGCAGTGTTACGCCCAGTTTTGCCGCAGCCTCGGTCGGCCCGGCTTCGGTCACGACGCCCATCTTGTTGGCTTTGGTGGCAGCTTTCACCGCCTCGACCATATCGGCATAGGGTTTGGCGCTGTCGATCACGCGCCAGCCGTCACGGTCGGCCATTGGCTTCACGGCGGGGGTTTCGGCCCCTGCGACCATCGGCACCAGGGCCAGTATCATTGCAAGTTTGCGCATCGTATTTTCCTTCAATCGCGGGTTACCGGAACACTTGCATGGATTGCGCGGCCTCACACATAACCTTAGCGTGAGGCGGAAGGCACAAATCTGTCACGCAAGCCAAATTCCGCCCCTTGCGCTGCAGCGCGGCATGCCTAGAGTGCAGGGCTAGTCACAGCCACGGGGGCGCCATCATGGCCGAGTTCAAGAAAATCCTGATTGCCAACCGGGGCGAGATTGCCATCCGCGTGATGCGTGCTGCCAACGAGATGGGCAAAAAGACCGTCGCTGTCTATGCCGAGGAGGACAAGTTGGGCCTGCACCGCTTCAAGGCGGATGAGGCGTACCGGATTGGCGAGGGGATGTCGCCGGTTGGGGCCTATCTTTCGATCCCCGAGATTATCCGCGTGGCCAAGCTTTCGGGTGCGGACGCGATTCATCCCGGATACGGCCTTTTGTCGGAAAACCCGGATTTCGTGGAGGCCTGTGCCGCCGCGGGCATCAAGTTCATCGGCCCCAAGGCCGACACGATGCGCGCGCTGGGTGACAAGGCGTCGGCGCGCAGGGTTGCGGTCGAGGCAGGCGTCCCGGTCATTCCGGCAACCGAGGTGCTGGGCGACGACATGGCGCTGGTCAAGAAGCAGGCGGCC
>JBGSRQ010000481.1:0-2403 GCA_041737515.1 Rhodobacterales bacterium
TCCGCCGCGCGCTGCAGCACCTCGCACTTTTCTTCGGCCCGCTGTTTGTTGGTCATCGGCCCGGCCACGACCTCGCCGCGCGGGTCGATCACGAACCAGCCGCGGCCGCTTTGAAAGAACACCTCAAAGCAACTGGCGGCACTTTGATAATGATGCGCGCCCAGGTTCATGACCGCACCCGCAGGCTCTTGGCCATCCGCTGAAGGTCGGCCAGCTCACCCGACGCACGCATCTCGGCCAAAAGGTCGACCAGCCGGTCAGACGCGCGGATGTAATTGGTCGTCGCCAGATCGCGATGCGCCGATGTCGTCGCGGTCTTGATGCCGTCCCGCGACACCATCGCCGCGACCAGCGTGCGGAGCAGATGTTCAAGGGTATCTGAAAGGCCATTCAATGCCATGTTTCAGCCCCCGTAAACGCTGACAAGAAACGCCTGCAGATCATCCAGCAGACCGTCTTTGTCGGCCTCTTCCATCAAGGCCCGCAGAACGCCGTTCGACGCACTCCACTCTTTCCAGGCGGCATCCGACACTTCGACATTTTCGCTGTCACTGGCGCGCAGATAAGCAGCGGCACCGATGCGGACTTCCGCGCGGATCGCCGCGAAAAGTTCAGTCGGGGAACGCTCGCTCATTGCAGCACCCCTACGCCGATCGTGATCATGATCATCAGCGCAAAGAGGCCGACAACGGCGAGCAGATCGCCCACCCAGCAGCCCTCGATCCGCGCATTTAGGCGCAACATCCAGCGCCAGACATTCAACCCTGTCTGCATCATGCCGCCCCCCGCTCAAGGCTGCTCACATGCTGGGCAAGACGGCTGCGATAGGCGGCTTCAACGATGTCCTCGCCCGCCGCCTCGATCATCCGCGCCAGAAGCGCGCGCCCCTTGGGGCCTTTCGCTTGCCCGAAGGTTGCGTTTCGTGCACTGGCAGGATGGACGCCGTGCTCATGGCACCACGCCTCGAAACCCAAGCCCCGCGACCGGAACGCGCCAATGATAGCGTCGTGCAGGATCGCTCCGGGCTGGAACTTGTTGCTTTCTTTTGCCACAATCGCCTCACAAGGTTGGTAACGTCATCTGCCGTGCAATGTAGGTTGACGATCGTCAACCGTCAACAAGAAAAGACGACATTTGTCCACTTTTGGTGAAAGACTGAGGGAAGAACGCGATCGGTTGGGGTTGAACCAGACCGAATTCGCCTCTTTGGCCGATTCGAGTAAGGCGTCCCAAATCAACTACGAATCCGGGAAAAGGTCTCCCGACAGCGATTATCTGGCCAAGATTGCTGTGGCGGGTGTCGATCTGCTTTATCTTTTTACCGGCCTTCGCTCGAACCATCCGGCGCTTTCGGCTGCGCGTGCGGCGTCCGGAAAGCTGGCCTCGATCGGCGTCGATCTGAACAGCCCCATGATGGTCGCTGCGCGCGAAACCTCCGATCGGCTGGCAGCAACGGGCATGCTGCAATCAGGCGGCAGATATGATGAAATCCCGCCCGCTCTGTCGCCCGATGATTTCGTCTATATCGCCCGGTATGACGTGAACCTCTCTGCCGGGCCGGGCCTCATTCCGGCCGAAAACGCCGAGGCTGATCAGCTGGCGTTCAGCCGTGCCTGGATGCGCCGCGAAGGGCTGAACAACCAGTCCTGCGGTCTTTTGCGGGTGCGGGGCGACAGCATGGCCCCGACCGTCCAGGACGGTGCCTTGGTGCTCGTCCAGATGTCCGATGAACCCATCGCGCGCGAAGGCATCTATGCCTACAGCCGCGAAGGCGCGGCGTTCATCAAGCGCATGGTGCCGATCAACACCGGCAAGGATGGTCGCGCGACCTCGTTCGTGATCCTGTCCGACAACCCGGCCTATCCGCCCGAGGTTGTGGTCGGCGAGGCGATGAACGAAATTCGCATCGTGGGCCGCGTCAGATGTGCTATGACGACCTTCTGATCAATCACACTCTGGAAAGGCTATGACTGTGGCAATAGTAGGGGTGTTGGCGGGGGTAATTCTTCTCTTCGGTGGTTTGTTCTTTTTGATCTTCAGGAAGGGGCACCGGCTCAAAGGTTTCTTCGCAATCTGTTTCGCTCCAATCTTGATGATCCTTTCTATGATCCTTCAACTTGACAGTGACGCGCGGGCCAGCGGATTCGCCGATTTCACTGATCAGCAGGCGGCGCTAAAGGCTGGTGTGACGGATGCGGCAGCATGGAAAATAAAGAAAGCTGCGCTGCCAGAAAGCCCGCAATCAGCTGCTGTCGTCGCGGTCAATCCTGAACCGGCTGCCGAGGTGCCAGCTACCGTCGCTGTGGACCCCCAGAAGGAACTGGAAAGGCAACAGGACAGGGATTTCGGGATCCTGTGTCTCAGTCTGTGGGATGGCTCGCACGCGGGCTTTGAACGCGCCGT
>JBGSRQ010000030.1:0-26980 GCA_041737515.1 Rhodobacterales bacterium
GGGCAGGCGTGGACCGCTCGGCGCTGGGCGAGCGGCAGATCGTGATCGACTGTGACGTGCTGCAGGCCGATGGCGGCACGCGCTGCGCGTCAATCACGGGCGGTTGGGTAGCGCTGCGGCTGGCAATGAACAAGCTGATGAAATCCGGTGCTGTGGTGTCGGATCCGATGATTGACCATATCGCTGCCGTGTCCTGTGGTATTTATGCGGGCCAGACGGTGCTTGATCTGGACTATGCCGAAGACAGTGACGCGGGCACCGACGGCAATTTCATCCTTACCGGACGCGGTCGTATGGTCGAAGTTCAGATGTCGGCAGAGGGTGCAACGTTCTCGCGAGAGGAAATGGGGAAATTGCTGGATCTGGCCGAAGCAGGATCGGCTGCCCTGGTTGCCGCTCAGAAGGCGGCTTTGGGATAAGACATGCGGAAATTCACTGGCAACCGGCTTTTGGTGGCAACCCACAATCAGGGCAAGCTGGAAGAGATTGCGCGTTTGCTGGAGCCTTTTTCCATTGAGGTAATCTCTGCAGGGGCGCTGGGATTGGACGAACCCGAGGAAACGGAAAATACCTTTGTCGGCAACGCGCGCATCAAGGCGCATTTTGCCTGCAGCGCGACCGGATTGCCAGCACTTGCTGATGACTCCGGTATTTCGATTGATGCGCTGGACGGCGCGCCGGGCGTCTGTACGGCAGATTGGGCTGAAACACCGACCGGCCGTGACTTTCCGATGGCCATGGCAAAGACGTGGGAAAAGTTGGAGGCCGCGGCTGCGCCCTTTCCCCGCAAGGCGCAGTTTCGGTGTACTTTGGTGCTTGCATGGCCAGATGGCCATGATGACGTTTTTGAAGGCGTGATGCCCGGTCAGCTCGTCTGGCCGATGCGGGGCAATCAGGGGCACGGCTATGATCCGATCTTTCAGCCTGATGGGTTCGATCTGACCTTTGGAGAAATGGATCGCTGGCAGAAAAATGAGATCAGCCACCGTGCCGATGCCTTCCGCAAACTGGTTGCGGGATGCTTTGCATGAAACGAATTTCGACCGGATCGCCGTTCGAAGGGTCGATGGGCTACAGCCGGGCGGTCGTGAAGGGCGGATGGTGCTTCGTTTCCGGCGTCACCGGCTATGACTATGCCACGATGACGATCCCGGATGACATCGCGTCACAGGCAAGCAACTGTTTTGCAACAATAAAAGCTGTGCTGGAACAGGCCGGGTTTGATTTGTCGGACGTGGTTCGCGTTCAATACACGGTGACAGACGTCAATCTTGTGAACGCCGTGATACCGGAACTTGGCGCCGCGTTCGGTGCAATCCGCCCGGCAGCAACGATGGTCATTGCGGGCTTGATCAAGGCGGAAATGCTGATTGAGATTGAAGTGACGGCATTCAAGGGGTGACCATGGAAGACTGGCGACACGGTGGCTTTGGCCTATACGTTCACTGGCCATATTGTGTCTCTAAATGCCCGTATTGCGACTTCAATAGCCATGTTTCCGGATCCGTCGATCAGGAAAGATGGGGGCGTGCGTTCTTGTCCGAAATAGAGCGCGCAGGCACGGAACTGGGCGGGCGAGTTCTGAATTCCGTGTTTTTTGGCGGTGGCACACCCTCCTTGATGAACCCCGATCTGGTTGCCGCAATTCTTGAACGTGTGCGGCAGACCTGGACGCTGGCGAATGACTGCGAAATCACGCTTGAAGCCAACCCGGGTTCTGTTGAAACCAGTCGGTTCCAGGGCTTTCACGACGCGGGCGTGAACCGCATCTCTATGGGGATTCAAGCTCTGAATGATCCTGATCTGCGCCGCCTGGGTCGGCTTCACTCCGCATCCGACGCCCGGCGAGCATTTGATGTCGGGCGCACCATTTTCGATCGTGTCAGCTTTGATCTGATTTATGGAAGGCAGGATCAAAGCCTGCCTGATTGGGATCGCGAGTTGAAGGCCGCCCTCGACATGGCCGCAGACCACCTGTCACTTTATCAACTGACAATCGAACAGGGGACTGTCTTTGGCGAGCGGTTCGCACGGGGCCAACTTCAGGGACTGCCGAATGAAGATGCTTCCGCCGATGCTTACGAGCTGACCCAATCGGCTTGTGATGCTGCAGGCCTTCCGGCATATGAGGTCTCGAACCACGCCAAAAGCGGGTCTGAATCACGACATAACCTGATTTACTGGCGGATGGGCGACTACATCGGAATCGGTCCGGGCGCTCATGGACGGCTTACGATCAACGGCCTGCGCTACGCAACTGAAGCACCGAAATTGCCTGAGGCCTGGCTTTCTCGCGTGGAGAAGGCAGGAAATGGAGAGCTCGAGCGGAGCGTCCTGTCACTGGCCGATCAGGGAAATGAATACCTGATGATGTCGCTTCGCCTGACGGAAGGAATGGAAGTTTCGCGCTATGAAATGCTGACACGCGCGCAGTTGCCATCAGAAGAAATGACGCGCCTGCAGGACATTGGCCTGATTTCCCTCAAGAACGGCCGCGTGGTGGCATCGCTTCGCGGGCGGATGGTCCTGAATTCCCTGATTGCCGAAATCGCAGGATTTACGCCAGCCTAGACTGACCCGTCCCGAGGCAATTGCGAGAGCGCACGGCAAAGTAGATCCAGATCTTCCAGTGTATTGTATGTGATCGAAATGATGCCGCGCTCACCACCCGGCTCGTGCGCGATGTGGACGGCCATGCGCAGATTTGCCGACAGATCGGCCTCCAGGGCCCGTGTGTCTGCATCTTTCTCTGCAGCGTTGGTTCTTTTCACTTTCGGAGATGTCGCCGGCGCGTTCGCATCCTGTTTTACCAAACGCTCCGTTTCGCGCACGGACAGGCCCTTTGCCACAATCTGCTTCGCAAGAACTGAAGCATTCGGCGAAGTCACAAGGGCGCGTGCATGACCGGCGCTTAGGTCACCATTTCGCAGCAATTCCTGAACGTCATCGGGCAAAGCAAGGAGTCGCAGCAGGTTCGCGATGTAGCTGCGGCTTTTTGACAGAGCTTCACCAAGCTTTTCTTGTGTATGACCAAAGCGGTCCATCAGCTGACGTAACGCCGCAGCCTCCTCAAGCGCGTTAAGGTCGGCACGCTGAATATTCTCGATAATCGCGACTTCAAGAACCTCTACATCATTGAAATCACGGATAATCACAGGCACATCGTGAATTTGGGCCATCTGTGCCGCACGCCAGCGACGCTCGCCGGCAACAATCTCGAACGTCCCGGCTTCGGCGCGCGGGCGAACGATCAGAGGCTGCAGAACGCCCTTTTCCCTCAGTGAGGAGGCAAGACTTTCAAGAGATTCCGAACTGAAATCTCGTCGTGGCTGATCTGGATTCGGATACAACCGCTCCACCGGAACAACGTTCTCGGCCCGTCGATAGCCTTCCGTCGCCGTTCCAGACGCGGGTGCGTCGACACGAATATCGGACATCAAGGCCGAAAGACCACGCCCAAGTCCGCGACGTTCTGTTTTGTCCACCACTACGTTACTCCGGGGTTTGTGAATGTTGCGAAATCATGCAATGCCGCGATTTCTTCGGCCAGAGCACGATAGGCCACGCTGCCTTTGGATGTCGGATCGTAATTCAGGACCGGAAGCCCGAAGGACGGCGCCTCACTTACGCGGACATTCCGCGGAATGACAGATCGGAAGACGAGCGTGCCCAAAGTTTCGCGCACATCCGCTTCTACCTGCAGAGCAAGATTGTTCCGGCCATCAAACATTGTCAGAACAATTCCTTCAATGCGCAGGTCCATATTTGCGGATTGCCGGACTTCCCGTATGGTCAACATGAGTTGCGACAGACCCTCAAGCGCAAAAAACTCTGTCTGAAGCGGCACAATGACGGAATGACAGGCAACAAGCGCGTTTACTGTCAGAAGGTTGAGCGACGGCGGGCAATCAATCAGAATTGCATCAAATGCATAGCGATCCATTCCGGGCTGGCGTAAAGCGTCATGCAAGAGAAAACTGCGTTTCTCGGTTGCGACCATTTCCATATCGGCGGAAGAAAGATCGGCATTCGCAGGACAAAGGTGGAGACCGGAAATCTTGGTCGGCAGGATGACTTCATCAAGCTCGGCATCGCCCAGCAAAAGATCGTACGACGTTCGGTTCCGCTCGTCCGGCGAAATGCCGAGACCGGTTGACGCATTTCCCTGAGGGTCAAGGTCAACAAGAAGAACCCGCATTCCCCGATCAGCAAATGCAGCTGCAAGATTGATGGCTGTGGTGGTTTTGCCGACGCCACCTTTCTGATTTGCGACGGCGAAAATCCGCGCCGTGTTTCGCCGGGTCGGGTCAGACATGCAGGATCTCGTTCAATTGGAGTATCACGCTGCCGCTCCGGGTTTTGCTCGCGATAACATTGCATTGAAAGCGCCATTGCTTTTTCGCATCTGCAATTTCTTCCGCAAAGTTTATGCCCTTTTGAAACAGTGCGGTGCCGGCTTTATCCAGATGCTGCACGGCGTAGCCGCACAACGTTTTGAGCGGCGCAAGCGCCCGGGCCGACAGGATATCCGCCTGCAGCGGCGGAACTTTTTCGATCCTGTCATTCAGCACCGCAACTCGCAAATCCAAAGCTCTGACTGCCAAGGAAAGGAAAGCTGCCTTCCGACTATCAGATTCAATGAGCTTGAAAGTCCGTGAGGGATGAAGTTCTCGCGCTATGATCGCGACAACGATACCAGGAAATCCGCCGCCGCTTCCGAGGTCAGCCCAAGTCCGCGTGTTTTCTGATGATTCGCTATATATTTCTGCGGAATCAACAATGTGCCGCTTCCACGTGTCGTCCAGACTTTGCTTCGAGACAAGGTTGATTGCCTGGTTCCACTTTTTCAGCATCTGCTGAAACTGTTCCAGACGTGCAATTGTTTCACGTGAAACGCCCAGACGGTCGAGAGGGTCGTCAGGTTTAATCATGCAAAGCGTGCCTTCGGACCATTCCGTCGTTTGATCTGACCCAGGATAAGCACCGTAGCGGCTGGCGTCATGCCCTCGATGGATGCCGCTTGAGCGATATTTTCTGGCCGGACGGCCATCAGTTTCGACCGAAGCTCGGCCGATAGTCCTGCTATATCCCCATAGTTCAAATCAACCGGAATAGAAATCGCCTCATCCCGCTTCAACAGCTTTGCCTCTGCAAGCTGGCGATCTGAAAATGGCGCATAGATTGCATCGGCAGCGACCACGGTTTGCACCGATTCGTCTGCTTCAGCAAGCTCCGGACACAGCGACGCGACCTGCTCTATCGTTACGCCAGGCATTCCAAGAACTGCAAAGGCGGACCGTCGCGTGGCGCCCGCGCCAACGAAAACACCGATCGTTTCCAACTCCTTAGGTCCAAACGCAACACAAGTCAGTGCTTGACGCAATGAAACAACTGAACTGCGCTTTTCCTCGAATAGACGTCTTCTGTTGTCTGAAACGCAGCCAAGCTTGAGACCGACTTCGGTCAACCGGATATCTGCGTTATCCGCCCGCAAGGTCAAACGAAACTCGGCCCGTGAGGTAAACATCCGATACGGCTCGGTCACGCCGCGGGTGACAAGATCATCAATCATGACACCAATATAGCTTTCGGATCTGCTGAAGACGGCCTGATCCCGATCAGCCGCATACAGCGCCGCATTTATACCTGCGACAAGACCTTGCGCAGCCGCCTCCTCGTACCCAGTGGTCCCATTGATCTGCCCTGCAAAGAATAGACCTTCCATATCGAGCAATTGCAGCGAATGTGAAAGACACCGTGGATCAAAAAAGTCATATTCAATAGCATAGCCGGGCTGCGTTATAGCAACGGCCTCCAACCCCGCAATCGACCGGACGAATTTTTTCTGAATCGAAGCCGGCAAAGACGTTGAAATCCCATTTGGGTAGACCGTCGAATCATCCAGGCCTTCGGGTTCGAGGAAAACCTGATGCGAAGATTTGTCGCTAAAGCGCACCACTTTATCTTCGATCGACGGACAATATCGTGGTCCAGTGCCCTCGATATGTCCACCATACATCGCAGATTGAGAGAGATTATCTTGAACGATATCGTGGGTTTGCGGGTTTGTATGGGTAATTCCGCATGCTATCTGCCGTGCCGTAGGGCTGCGATTTAAGAACGAGAAAAGCGAAGGCTTAGCGTCTCCCATCTGCATTTCCAGCCGCGACCAGTCTATGGTGCGTCCGTCAAGTCGCGGTGGCGTGCCGGTCTTTAGCCGACCGGTAGGCAACCCCATATCTCTAAGAAGCGCGCCAAGACGGGCTGACGACTTATCTCCGACGCGGCCACCATCGCGCCGCTCACCGCCAACATGAATGACTCCGTTAAGAAACGTGCCCGCCGTCAGAACGACGGCCCGACACGTCACCGTGTTACCGTTTGAAAGAGTTACTCCTTGCACACCTGGCCGGCCGCTTACAAAATCGACCACCTCGCCCTCGATAATGGACAAGTTCTCAAACTCCGCCAACAATTGCTGAATGGCGCTCCGGTATAGCTTTCGATCCGCCTGCGCGCGCGGTCCTTGAACTGCCGGGCCTTTGCTCCTGTTCAATAATCTGAACTGAATCCCAGCACGGTCAGCAGCCACACCCATCAAACCGTCCAGCGCATCAATCTCACGAACAAGATGGCCCTTCCCCAGCCCACCAATCGCCGGATTGCACGACATTTGGCCAATACCGTCTACCTTAAGGGTCACCAAAGCGGTTTTCGCGCCCATCCGTGCGGAAGCGGCAGCCGCTTCGCTGCCAGCGTGGCCTCCACCAATGACGATAACATCAAAATGTTTCACGTGAAACGCCCTACTTCCCGATGCAAAAGCTGGAAAACACTTCGCCCAGCATCGTTTCTACATCGATTCTTCCGATCAGAACATCCAAAGCTCGTGCAGCGGCTTGAATGCTATCGGCAATTACCTCGACTTGTACCACCGATGCTGCAAGCTGGGAACGGGCCATGACCAGCGCCTCAGAAGCAGCACTCACCGCTATCCGGTGACGCTCACGAGTCAAAACACCAGCGGAACCAAAGCCATCTGCAAGTGCGTCATGCACCGCGCTCAGCAATTGATCAACTCCCGCACCAGTTACTCCGGACACTCCAAAGTCCAAACCCGCTCGCACATCGCATTTTCCCTCTACGAGAATATCCCCTGTGGCGGGAATCACAAGCGGGGGCAATCCATTCTCATCCAACAGGATGATCCGCAAATCGGCGCCCGCCGCACGTTCCAGGCCGCGTCGGATACCCAGGTCTTCTAACCGATCGTCTATCACCCTCAGGCCTGCCGTATCAAGCAACGTCACCGGAAGGCCGGCGACATCCATCCGCACTTCAATAACATCTCGCGTTGTTCCGGCAATCTCGGACGTGATCGCAACATCGCGCCCTGCCAAGTAATTGAGAAGAGTAGACTTTCCCGCGTTGGGCGAGCCCAGAATCGCAACCTCGAACCCATCCCGAATACGTTCTGACGCTGAAAACCGGCCCAGTTCCGCACGCATTTCCTGCAGCGTCGCCTCAAGAATACGGTCAAGATCAACAAGCACAGATGCAGGAATATCCTCATCCGAAAAATCGATGGACGACGCGATCAAAGCAAGAGCCCGCACCATTCCAGACCGCCACCGCTCCGCCACACGCCCGATTGAACCCGCCAAAACACGCACAGCCTGACGCCGCTGCGCCTCTGTTTCAGCGTCGATGAGGTCGGCCAAACCTTCCACCTGCGTCAGATCAAGCCGCCCGTTATCCAAGGCACGCCGTGTGAACTCACCCGCTTGCGCCAACCGAAGCCCCGGAATTACAGACAAGCACCGCAGAACGGCCTGAACAGTCGCGCCACTCCCGTGAATTTGCAGCTCCGCTACGTCTTCACCTGTAAAGCTTGCACCCGCTTCAAACAGAAGCACGACGCCCTCATCAATCTGGTCGCCATCCCATTTCAGCGCACGCAGGGCGGCAACGCGCATTGGCGGCAGCGGGGTTACGATCTGCCCAACGGCCGAATGCGCAAGCGGACCAGACAACCGGATAACTGCAATGCCGGCCCTCCCCCGCGCGGTTGCCAGGGCGTAAATAGTGTCCATCCGCAATGCCCTTTGGCAGCAAATCTAAGCGTTCATCGAATCGAAGAATTCGGCGTTAGATTTGGTCTGCTTAAGCTTCGAGATCAGGAACTCGATCGCATCCGTCGTTCCCATCGGGTTCAGGATCCGACGCAGAACATAGGTCTTCTGCAGATCCGTCTTTTCGACAAGCAGATCTTCCTTCCGCGTTCCGGATTTGAGGATATCCATCGCCGGGAAGACACGCTTGTCCGCAACCTTCCGATCCAGTACGATCTCTGAGTTACCGGTGCCTTTGAATTCTTCAAAGATCACCTCATCCATCCGGCTTCCTGTATCAATCAGCGCAGTCGCGATGATAGTCAGCGACCCACCCTCTTCAATGTTGCGCGCCGCACCGAAAAAACGCTTGGGCCGCTGCAATGCATTCGCGTCAACACCGCCCGTCAACACCTTGCCCGACGAAGGAACCACCGTATTGAACGCACGCCCCAGACGGGTGATCGAATCGAGCAGAATGACAACGTCCCGCTTGTGCTCGACCAGACGCTTGGCTTTTTCGATCACCATCTCTGCAACTGCCACATGCCGCGTCGCAGGTTCGTCGAAAGTGGAAGACACAACCTCACCCCGAACAGAGCGCTGCATGTCCGTCACTTCTTCCGGACGCTCATCAATCAGCAGAACAATCAGATAGCACTCCGGATGATTTGTCGCGATCGAATGGGCAATATTCTGCAACAGAACCGTTTTGCCAGTCCGCGGCGGCGCCACGATCAGGCCGCGCTGTCCTTTTCCGATAGGCGCAACAAGGTCGATGATCCGCGCCGACCGATCTTTCAGCGTGGGGTCTTCCACTTCCATCTTGAACCGCTCATCGGGGTATAGCGGTGTCAGGTTATCAAAGTGAACCTTGTGGCGCGCCCGTTCCGGATCATCAAAGTTGATCCGGGTTACCTTTGTCATGCAGAAGTATTTTTCGCTCTCTCTGGGCGCCGCAATAACACCTTCAATCGTATCGCCCGTGCGCAACGAAAATTGCCGCAGAATGTCGGGAGATACATAAATATCGTCCGGACCCGGCAAATAGTTCGCCGATGGGCTGCGCAAGAATCCAAATCCATCCTGCAAAACCTCAAGAACGCCGTCGCCGCCGATTTCCCAGCCTTCCTCCGCATGCTCTTTCAGGATCGAGAACATCATCTCACCCTTGCGCATCGAGGGTGCGTTCTCGATCTCCCATTCCTCTGCCATCGCCAAAAGATCAGACGGCGTTTTGGCCTTGAGGTCGGAAAGATTCAAGCGTTCTACAGTCATAACATATCCAATCGGGCCGCAGAGCGGATCGCAGAAAAGGTTGGGGAAAGGCGTACGCCGAACGGCGCGCCCACACTCCGATAAGGCCTCTCACAGCCCGAGTCAATCATTCAGAACTTGACGATCACCGACAGCACGATCACCACCATCAGAACCGTCGGCACCTCGTTCATCATTCTGTAGCTTCGACCGCTCAAAGCATTCCGACCTGCCGCAAAAGCCTTGCGTTGTTGGCCAAGCCAAATGTGAAACCACGTCATCCCGACAATGCCGACCAGTTTGGTCCAGGGCCACACCGCAGACCAATCCACAATTCCCGGCGTCATGGTTAGGCACAGGCCCATCAGCCATGTCGTGATCATCGCAGGATTCATGATCTGTTTCAATAACTTACGTTCCATCACCTGAAACAGATCGTCCATGCCCGTCACCGGGCCTGACCGTTCCGCATGATACACAAAAAGACGGGGCAGGTAGAACAACCCAGCCATCCATGCGATCACAGCCATGATGTGCAATGACTTGATCCAAGGATAAAGCTCCGAAAGCAGTCCCCACATGCGTATGTCTCCCATTCTATGACGTCTTTTCTTAAAGAAAGATTTTGAGAATGAGAATATGATGTTGGGGTTGGGGATATCTGGATTGTCGGCCTTGTCCCTGATTTCACCCACAAGGCGGCACCTGTGCATATCGACGGGATGAAATCCGCGGGACACTGAATCAATCAGATATAATTAATGTATATCAATAAGTTAACGAACACCAATCCACCAAATACCAGTGGGACAAGACAACTTTCTGCTCTGGACAATATGCGTTCTCCACCCCACCCGGTTTTCCTGCTGCACAAGCCCGCAAAAGCCTGCGCAAGCTTGACAAGCGGCCCTTTTCGCAGCGAACAGACAGGGCGGGTGGCTTCTCCCCATTTCAGAACAACGGAACATAAGGGGATTGCTCACATGATGATCCACAGCCCCCGAACACTTTTCCTTGCATCCGGCTCGGCCATCCGGCTGCAATTGTTGCGCGCGGCGGACGTGTTGGTGGTGCCCGTGTCTCCCCGTGTTGATGAAGACGCGATCCGGGCCTCATTGCAGCAGGACGCGGCCTCCCCCCGTGCCATTGCTGACACGCTTGCCGAAATGAAGGCCCGCAAGGTTGCGTCACAAAATCCCGAAAGCCTGGTTCTAGGCTGCGATCAGGTGCTCGATTTTGATGGCGTTGTCTGGTCAAAGCCGCAGACCCCGGCCGAAGCCCGCACGCAGCTTCTGGCCCTGCGTGACCGTCAACATACACTCCTCTCTGCACTGGTTCTCTACGATGAAAACCAACCCATCTGGCGTCATATAGGCCAGGCCACACTGACAATGCGCGCCTTCTCGGACGATTGGCTTGATGGCTACATCGACCGCAACTGGGACAATATCCGGCACAGCGTCGGCGGCTATCTGCTTGAAGCCGAGGGTATTCGTCTCTTTTCCGCCATTGACGGCGATTACTTCACAGTTCTGGGGCTGCCTTTGCTTCCCCTTCTCGGTTATCTTGGCCAAAGGGGGTTTATCCAGACATGACCGATCATCCACACATCCCGCTGGCCGGCGTTATCGGCTCGCCCATAGCACACAGCAGGTCGCCCGCGTTGCACAGCTACTGGCTGCGCCGCTATGGCATTCAGGGTCACTATATTCCCATGGATATCACGCAGGCAAACCTACCTGCGGCGCTGGAGATGTTGCCGCGTCTTGGATTCGTGGGTTTGAATGTGACCATCCCGCACAAGGAAACCGTGCTCGGACTTGCCGACATAGTGACCGACCGTGCTGCGTTGATCGGGGCGGCCAACACCTTGATATTCCGCAAGGACGGCCGCATCCACGCCGACAACACCGATGGTTCGGGCTTCATTGCCAACCTGCGCCAGAATGCGCCGGGCTGGGTGCCACAGGCCGGGCCTGCGGCCGTGTTCGGGGCTGGTGGCGCTGCCCGGGCCGTGATTGCCGCCTTGATCGAGGTCGGTGTCCCCGAAATCCGTATCGCCAACCGCACCCGCCCCCGCGCAGAAGGGCTGCGCACCGATTTCGGAGCGAAAATTCTCGTCTATGATTGGGTCCAGGCCGGCAACATGCTCGACGGCGCGGCAACCGTCGTCAACACTTCGTCGCTTGGCATGGTCGGCAAACCGGAATTCCGGGTGCCGCTTGATGCCCTAAGCCCCAATGCGCTTGTAACCGATCTGGTTTATACGCCGCTCAAGACGGGTTTGCTGGAAGCTGCAGCCCAACAAGGATGCACAGTTGTTGACGGTCTGGGGATGCTTTTGCATCAGGCCGCCCCCGGATTTGAACGCTGGTTCGGCCACCGACCGGAGGTTGATGACGAAACGCGCCGGGCGGTGCTGGCCGGATGACGGCATACCGACTTGGCCTGACCGGCTCTATCGGCATGGGTAAATCGACCACTGCGACCATGTTTGCCGATGAAGGCCTGCCCGTCTGGGATGCGGACGCATCTGTTCACCGACTTTATGCGCCGGCGGGTGCTGCCGCGCTGGCAGTGGCGCGGCTGTTTCCGGCTGTCCTTCGGGATGGTGGAGTCGACCGCGCGGCCTTGCGCGCGCTGATCGCAGCCGACCCCGGAGTGCTGGATCAGATACAAACTGTCGTTCACCCGTTGGTTGCGCAGGATCGCGCGGCGTTTCTGGCACAGCATCCGAACGAAATTGTCCTTCTGGATATTCCCTTGTTGTTCGAAACAGGCTCTGACAAGGCCTGTCATGGCATTGCGGTCGTATCGGTTGATGCTGAAACACAGCGGCAGCGCGTCCTTGACCGGGGCGAAATGACACCCGAAGAATTCCAGATGATCCTGTCCCGCCAGATGCCGGATGCCGAAAAACGCGCCAGAGCCACCTGGGTGATTGATACCACAACCCTTGACGGGGCCCGCACAGCCGTGCGCAAAATCCTGTCCGACATCCGAAGGGGCAGACATGCGTGAAATCGTTCTGGACACCGAAACAACAGGATTCGAACCCTCGGAAGGACACCGGATCGTCGAAATCGGTGCGGTAGAACTGTTCAACCACCTGCCAACTGGCAAAACCTATCACCAATACATCAACCCCCAGCGCCCGATGCCGAAGGAAGCGTTCGAGGTTCACGGCCTCGGCGATGACTTTCTGCGCGACAAACCGTCATTCGCGGCCATCGGGCAGGCGTTTCTCGATTTTATCGCCGACTCGACGCTGGTCATCCACAACGCCAGCTTCGATATGAAATTCCTGAACGCGGAACTCAAATCCGCCAGCCTGCCCACTCTGCCGCAAACCCGCGCAGTTGATACGCTGATGATCGCGCGGCAGCGCTTCCCCGGTTCTCCCGCGTCGCTGGATGCACTCTGTCGCCGTTTCGGTGTTGATAACTCCAGCCGCGAAAAGCACGGCGCTTTGCTGGATAGCGAAATTCTGGCCGAGGTGTACCTGGAGCTTGTCGGCGGCAGACAACCCGATCTGGTTCTTGCCCCCACATCCGAAAACAAGGGCGGGTCGGGCGCTACCGCAGATTGGCGTGCAGGACCAAGGCCCAAACCGCTTGCACCGCGTCTTACATCAGAAGAAGCCGCCGCCCATTCGGCCTTTCTGGCGAAAATGGGCGATGCGGCGCTTTGGCTCAAACGCAGCTAGGTCAGGACGGAATGATATTCTCGTCCTGCTGCGCCTGAGCGCGCCGCGCGATTTCCTGCCGGTACAAAGCCAGAAAATCCACCGTATCCACGTTCAGCGGCGGGAAGCCACCATCGCGCGTCACGTCCGAAATGATGCGCCGCACGAACGGGAACAACAGGCGCGGACATTCGATCAGCAAGAACGGATGCAGTTGATCTTCGGCCACACCTTCGACCAGAAAGATGCCGCCGTAATCCAGCTCCATCAGAAAAAGTGTGTCGCCGTTGACCTTGTTCTTCGACGTGATCTTGAATTTCGAGATCACTTCGTACTGATTTTCGACCGACCGCTTGCGCGCATCTAGGCTGACAGCCACCTGAATATCGGGCTGCACATCGTTTCCGGTCAGACCCTTCTGGGCAACCATGTTTTCAAACGACATGTCGCGCACGAACTGCGCAAGCACGTTCATCTTGATCTGCGGGGCGGCCTCGGGGGCGGCGCCATTTGCTTCGGCCATCGTCAACTCCTGCGTCATATCGGTTGCGCAGGGTTCTAGCAGGTCAATCGCCGCGCCTCAATGCCGAGTCCAGCCGGAATTGCCGGGCGGCCGCGGATCATTCAGATCGGTATAATCGGCGTCAATTACATCATCCCGCGCAGGATGCCGTGATTGCCCCATCACCACCATATTCGTCTTGATCCGTTGCGCCAGAACGCCGATCAGCCAACGCCGGAGCGGCGGAATCAGCAGTAAAAGACCCAAAGTGTCGGTGAAAAACCCCGGCGTCATCAGAAAAATCCCTGCCAGAAGGATCAGCCCGCCATGCGCCAGTGGCATCAGCGTGTCGCCCCGCTGCATCGAACCGCGAATGTCGGCCATTGCCTGCCGTCCCTGCCGGTGAATCAACGCAGCGCCCAAAATGGCGGTCAGAACCACAATCGCCAGCGTCGGCCACAACGTCAACCAGCCGCCAATCGTGATGAACAGCGCAATCTCGATCAACGGCACGGCCGCCATCACGGCGAAAACCCACATCTCAGCCCCTTTCTGCAATAACCTTGGGGGTCAGGCGGTAGACATGACCCCACCCCCACCCTACATAGGAACGAACAGGGTGCTATGCCACCTTCCGTCTTTCGGAACGGCCTGATCGCCGCCGACCCATTGAGGTGAACATGAATTCGTCGCTTGTCCAACTGCTAGTTCTGGCCGGGGTTGCCATTTTCCTGATCCTGAAGCTGCGCAGTGTTCTGGGAACCCGCGAAGGGTTCGAAAAACCCGCGGCGCCGATTGATGCGCCCCGCACCGCCAACCGCAAGGGGTTCGAGGTGATCGAGGGCGGTCCCGATCGCGATATTACCGACCACGTTGCCGATGGCAGCCCTTCGGCGGTTGCATTGTCTGCCATGAAGGCTGCGGAGCCCAGCTTTGCGCTGACCACCTTCCTGCAAGGCGCGCGCGGCGCATATGAGATGATCCTGATGGCGTTCGAACGGGGCGAGATCGAAAAGGTCAAACCTTTCCTCGCTGACGATGTTTACGAAAGTTTCGAAGAAGCCGTGCGTGGCCGTGAAGCCGCCGGTTTGACGGTAGATGCCAATTTTGCCGGTGTGCGCGACATGGCAGTGCAGGAAGCCACGTTCGATCCTGCCACCCGCGAAGGCCAGATTGCCATTCGGTTCACGGGCGAGTTGACATCGGTTGTGCGCGACAAGGCGGGGGTTATCGTCGAAGGCTCGTCCACTGAAATCAAGCGGCAGCGTGATCTGTGGACCTTTGCCCGCACGATGGGCGCATCCGATCCCAACTGGCTTCTCGTCGCCACCGGGGATTGATGCGTGCCGCCCGTCGCCTGTTCGCCGTTCTGGCCTTTGTGATGGCGGTGGGTCAGGCTGCTGCTCAGGTGATGGATTTTGAATCGCTTGATGGTTGGCGCGACGATGACCACCGCGCTGCGCTGAACACGTTTCGCGGCACCTGCGATCTGATCGACGATGCCGACTGGCGGCCCCTGTGTCGTGTTGCCACTGATCTGCCCGATACCGAAGGCGCCGCGCGCAGTTTCTTCGAACTGTTTTTCAAACCCACTCTGATCGGCAGCCCTCCGGCCCTGTTCACTGGTTATTTCGAGCCTGAACTTCTGGGCTCTCCCACCCGCACCCCGCGCTTTGCCTATCCGATCTACGCCCGCCCGCCAGAGCTTGTGGACGGGCAGGTATGGTATAGCCGCGCCGACATCGAGGCCACGGGTGCGCTGCGTGGCCGCGGTCTGGAAATCGCATGGGTGGAAGACCCGGTTGATGTGTTTTTCCTGCAAGTCCAAGGCTCTGGCCGCATCAGGATGCCCAATGGCAAGGTTGTCCGCGTAGGCTACGGCGGCCGCAACGGCCATGCCTACAAATCCATCGGACAGGAACTTGTCCGTCGCGGCAGCCACACGCTTGATCAGGTGTCAGCACAGAGCATCAGGGCCTGGGTCCGCCAGAACGGCAGCTACGGGACGGATCTTCTGAACGCCAATCCGTCCTATGTATTTTTCCGCAAGTTGCCTGATCTTGCCGCCGACAAAGGCCCGATCGGTGCCATGGGCCGGTCCATTCAAACCATGCGCTCGGTCGCAGTGGACCCGGCCTTCGTGATGTTGGGCACGCCCGTCTGGATCGAAAAATCCGGCAAGAACCCCCTGAATCGCCTGATGATCGCACAGGATACCGGCGGTGCGATCAAGGGTGCGCAGAGGGCCGACATCTTTTTCGGCACCGGCTCTCAGGCTGGCGATGATGCTGGTACGGTCAAGGATGGTGGGCGCATGATACAGCTTTTGCCCATCGAACGTGCCTTCGCGCTTGCCAAACCGGAATGAACCGCGATGGTCCGCCGCCGCACCCTGCGCCCTGATGAGGAAGAGCTTTGGCAGTCGGTTGCCCGCACAACACAACCGATGCACCCGGCCCGCCCACGCCAGACCATCGCCGATCTGCCCCCGGCGCTGAAATCCGAAGCCCCTGTCAAACCATCCCTGCCGAAATTCCGCATCGGCGAAGGCGTGCGCCACCCGCCGCGCCACGATATACTGCCGCCGCTGTCACAGCAGCTTGCCGCCGCTCCCCTGCGGATGGACGCCAAGAATTACGACCGGATGTCGCGCGGGAAACTCGCCCCCGAAGCCCGGATCGACCTGCACGGCATGACCGTGGCCGAAGCACATCCCGAACTGATCCGCTTTATCCTCAACGCCCATGCCGCAGGGCTGCGTCTGGTGCTGGTGATCACAGGCAAGGGCAAGCCCGGCCCCGATTTCGGCCCTATTCCGCAGAAATACGGTGTTCTGAAACATCAGGTTCCGCAATGGCTGCGGATGCCGCCGCTGTCGGCCAGCATCCTGCAAGTATCAGAGGCGCATCTGAAACACGGCGGGTCAGGGGCCTATTACGTCTATCTGCGGCGGATGCGCTGATCAGTTCGCACCCAGCGCCGCAACAGGTGATAGGATTACCTGCGTCGCACTTTGCACACTTAGCACAACGCCCGGGAAAAAGCCGACCTTGCCTTTTTGTTCCGACCCAAGAACGGCGTCAATATCGCCAACCTTGCTAAGCAAACTCAGCAGCGCCGGGGAATCGCCCAAGGCAAAGTGTCCCGCCCCCGAACTGTAGGCCGCCACGTCCAGAAAAGTGATCTTCAGATCGGCAACCCGGCTGACATCTTTCAGATTGCCCAATCGCTCCGGCTCTCCCGCGACGATTGCAGACAGGTTCAGATAGCGATCCCGGTCCGACCCGAAAATCAGGAACGGCTCCGGCAGCGTGCCAATCGCGCGTGCCTGCGTGCGAAACACATCCACGTCGATATCTGGCGAAATCAGGATCACGCCGCCAATCCTCGACAAAAGCCTGCGGTCACCACGAATGGCGATCTGGCGCAAAACCTCCATCGTGAGTGACGCACCCATCGAATGTGCCACCAGAATGATCCGCTTTGCCCCGGCACCTTCAATCTCGCGCAGCATGTCCTCTAGCCCGTCGCGGGCGAAAGTGGCAGAATCGCGGTCATAGACATAGCCCAGCGGATTGCCGCCTGAAGGCCAGGAGTAGTGCAGCGTCACCGCCGGCGAATTCACGTCGTGCGAAAGCTGCGCCATCCGGTAGATCCCTTCGGCAAAGGTGTTGTTAAAGCCGTGAACATAGACCACGGCATCCCCCTTGCCCGCCCTGTCAGACCGCAAAGCCCCGGACAGATCGGACTGAAAAGCACCAGGTGCATCATAGACAACCGCCTCGGTCGTCAAAAACTGGGTGCGCGGGTCAACCGGGCGTCCCGGCCTTGGAAAGGAAATTTCGCCTGCTTTACGGTCCGGCGGGACCGAGATGTCATAGCGCCCGAAACTTTCGGCTTCCGAACGGTCGGACCCGAAGTCCGTCGTATCAGGCCCGATCTTCCGTGTGGTCGCGAAATAGACCTTCTCCACCTGGCCAACCGCACCGGCTTGTGGATCAACCGTGATGACACCGCGCTGCGAGCAGGCTGAAAGCAGGGCCACGCTCAGGACAATTCTGATCAGGGCTCGCTTTGGCATCACAAAACGTATCTGCTCAGATCGGCGGAACGGGACAATTCGCCCAGATGCGCCTCGACAAATGCGGCGTCCACGACCACAGCCTCGCCCCCTCTGTCGGGCGCGGTAAACGACAACTCCTCGAACACCCGCTCCATCACCGTGTAAAGCCGGCGCGCACCGATGTTTTCAACGGCGCGGTTCACCTCGGCGGCAATTGCGGCAAGCGACGCGATGCCGTCTTCGGTAAATGTCACCGTCACCTTTTCAGTCCCCAATAAAGCAGAATACTGCAATGTCAGGGCATTGTCCGTCTCGGTCAATATCCGCACAAAATCTGCTTCGGTCAGCGCGCGCAACTCTACCCTGATAGGCAGGCGTCCCTGCAATTCGGGCAGCAGATCCGACGGTTTGGCAATATGGAACGCGCCTGATGCGATGAACAGGATATGGTCGGTCTTGACCGGCCCGTGTTTGGTGGAAACTGTCGTGCCTTCGATCAGGGGAAGCAGATCGCGCTGCACCCCTTCGCGGCTGACATCGGCGCCGCGCGCATCCGACCGGGCACAAACCTTGTCGATCTCGTCGATGAAAACGATGCCGTTCTCCTGCACCGCCAGCAAAGCTGCGGCCTTCACAGCCTCATCATCCAGCAGTTTGTCGGCCTCTTCGCTGATCAGAAGGTCATGGCTTTCGGCCACAGTCATTTTCCGCCGGGCGCTGCGTCCGCCCATCTTGCCGAACAATTCACCCAGGTTCATCATGCCTACCTGCCCCTGACCCGAGGGATCAAACGCAGCGAAGGGGTTCGTTGTATCGGCAATGTCCAGCTCGATCACGGTGCCGTCCAGTTCACCCCGCTTCAGTTTGCCGCGAAACATCTCGCGCGTCTGTTCGCGGGCATCCTTGCCCGCCAGCGCCTCGATCACCCGGTCTTCGGCGGCCTTTTCGGCGCGCGCCTTCACATCCTCGCGCATCTGCGCACGAGTGTCGGCCAATGCGGCATCGACCAGATCGCGGATGATGCTGTCAACGTCGCGGCCGACATAGCCCACTTCGGTGAACTTCGTGGCTTCCACTTTCAGAAACGGCGCACGGGCAAGCTTGGCCAGACGGCGCGAGATTTCGGTCTTACCCACCCCTGTGGGCCCGATCATCAGGATATTCTTCGGATAAACCTCATCGCGCAGATCGTCGGGCAACTGCTTGCGCCGCCAGCGATTGCGCAGCGCCACGGCCACGGCGCGTTTGGCGTCGTTCTGGCCGATGATGTAGCGGTCCAGTTCGGACACGATCTCGCGGGGGGTCAGGTCGGTCACGAAAATCTCCGGTTTGGGTCAGGTCGAGGGCGGCAGGTAGCGTCGGGGAAAGCTGCGCGGCATGATCGCCAAAAGAGCGGCGCGGATCTTTTCCCAGAACGCGCCCAGCAAAAGCATCAGCACCCCGATGGACAGGATCAGCACGAAAATCCCTTCGTCCCGCAGGGCGGTGGCGGCAATGGTGACGATATATCCCGCAGCGGCGATCAGAAAGGAGCGGCGGTCGATCAGAATGGCGACAATCGCGATGCCGAGCAAAAACGCCAGCAACAGTCCCGTCGCTTCATTGGTGTCTGAGGAAAGCAGGCTCATCGCCACGGTGTTGACGATTGCCGGGGCGGCGACAACATGCAGCCAGAACCCGTTGGCCGACCGGCGCGTTACCCGGTGCGGATCACTGGCGTCAAACATCATTGCAACCGCGAATACGCCAAGCCCCAGCGCCAGCGTGATCCACGCAAAACCACCCGAACCCGATAGCAAGAACAACTCCTGCACCGACCGTGGCGTGCCCGATTGCACCGCGACAATCAAAAGCGCCACGCCAAACATCGCCAACGCGATCAATGCCATCGCAAACGGCACGCGAAATCGGAACCAATAGACGAAGGCCGCCGCGATAGACAGAACACCGGGCAACAGCAGGCTGTCATAGCGGTTCTGCGCCAACATGAAGGGCTGCGAGAAATACTGCGACAGACCGAACGTGGCACAGCCGATAAACATGATTGTCAGCGCGATGGCCGGCCCAACCATGCGCCTGCGCACCACGAAATATTCGGAAAGAAGCCAGAGCCCGACGCAACTGATGGCGCATTGCCATGCGATCACCGTCTGAATGCCGCTCGACAGGTAGAGCGTCGCGATAAACCCGAAAACGCCAATCGCTCCGGTTGCCAGAATGATCAGACCGATGATGATGAAGATCTCGTTGAAACCGCGGAAAAGCTCGAACGGCTCATCCCCCGGCTGCAACCCCTCGCGCGCGCCCCTGCGGCTGTGGGCAAGCGCGGTCAGACTGGCCGCCTGCCTTTCGGTCAGAATGCCTGCAGCGACCGAGGCTTTCAGATCGTCCGGGCCAATCACCCGATCACCTCGACGGTCAGGTTGCCATTTGTGTAAACGCAGATATCCTCCGCAATCGCCATTGCGCGCCGCGCGATGTCTTCGGCGGGCAGGTCGGTTGTCATCAGACCCCGTGCGGCGGCCAGCGCGTAATTTCCGCCTGAACCGATGGCCGCCACGTCATGCTCCGGTTCCAGCACATCGCCGGCACCGGTGATCACGAACAACTCGATCCCGTCGGTCACGATCAGCATCGCCTCAAGATTGCGCAGGTATTTGTCGGTGCGCCAATCTTTGGCAAGATCAACGCAAGCCCGCGCCAGATGGCCGGGGCTGGCCTCCAGTTTTTTCTCAAGCCGCTCCAGCAAGGTGAAGGCATCGGCCGTTGATCCGGCAAAACCGGCCACCACATCACGCCCGCCCGGCGACAGGCGCCGCACCTTGCGCGCGGCGCCCTTCATCACAGTCTGGCCGACACTCACCTGACCGTCACCCGCGACAACCACCTTACCACCGCGCCGCACAGCCAGAATGGTCGTGCCGTGCCAACCGGGAAATGTTGCTTCTGCCATTATCGCCTCCACCGCATCGCTCGTATATGGCGCGCGGACCGCGGCATCACAACCCGGCGCGCGCCGGGTCAGGAGTTCGCATCAACAATCGTCCGATAGTAACGCCCCAAAAGAACATAGCCCACCACGGAAAGCGCCAGCGCCAGAGTATACACATACATGGGGCTGATATACGCGCCGTCATAATGCGCGAAAAACCCCCGACGCATCATGCCCGTCACATGAACGAATGGGTTCCACCAAAGCAGGTCCTGGCCGCCAGCGGGAAGTTCTTCAAACGTGAAAAGCACGCAGGATATAAAGAACAACGGCGTTGTCAGGATGCTCCAGATTGAGGCATAGATCGGGAACATCGGCATCAGGAACGCATTCATCATGCCCACGCCAACCGCCATCGACGCCGCCATCGTGATCGACAAGAAGATGAAATACGGGTCAATGATCGTCCGCGTTTCGAACAGGATCAT
Source organism: Rhodobacterales bacterium (assembly GCA_041737515.1). Classification (GTDB taxonomy): domain Bacteria; phylum Pseudomonadota; class Alphaproteobacteria; order Rhodobacterales; family Rhodobacteraceae; genus JBBQZP01. Next base: position 21,039 of record JBGSRQ010000030.1, read on the forward strand.
GATCCCGCCAAAGACGACAACCATGACGCACAACTGGGTGATCAGGTTCAGCAGCACCCGCGCCAGAATGGCATCAAAGAATGTCACCGCAGGGTAGCGCAACAGCGGGCGTGAATAGACGATGGATTGCGCGACTTTCTGCTGCATCCGGATGAACATCATGAATGACAACATTCCGGTCGCGTAAAAGAACGCGAAACTTATTCCGAGCGGGGGCTGCCGCAACCGCAGGCCAGACCCGAAAACCAGCGTCAGCATGGTGATGCCGCCGATCGGTTCAAGCATGGCCCAAAGATAGCCACCCGGCGAGCGGCCATAGGTCGTCGTCATCTCTCGCAGCATCAGTGCTACCGTGGTGCGCAACGTACGAAGCGGCAAGGACAGCACGCGCGGAATCTGCGCGGGGCGGCTTTTCGGAACGATTTCGCTGTCAATGTTTGACATGGCCCTTCAAGACCTTTTGATGTGGGCTTCGGTGAAAGCTCTGGGCTTTGCCGTATTCCATCTGGATTCTGCGAATGTGTGTATGTAGGAAGTATCGCAGAAGATCAAACGTCATTCCCGTGATTGACGTCCGCCGCTCTTGCCGTCTCATGCGACAGTTTTGGCGAAGATATAACCAAAAGGAACACCGAGTTGGATTCTGATGCCCCGGACTCGACGCCGAAATCCAAATCGCCCGACGCCACCGACGCCGAGGGCCGCGTTCGGTCGCAGGGCCCGAGGATGGTTCTTGGCGTGCCCAAGGGAGAAGCGGAAGGTGCGCAGACGGCCGCACCAAAGCTGAAGCCGGTGGCAAAGTCTCCGGCCGCGTCAGGAAACGTCACGCCGATCAAATCCGCTCCGAAACCGACACCGGAAAAGGCGCAACCCGCTCCGCCGCAGCAACCCGACCCTCAACCGGCCCGCCCGGGACCCGTTCCGTCGATCATCAAGCGTCGCCACCGTGTGGCCATCACCACCTTTGTATTCATCGTGCTGGTGCCGCTTGTGATTCTGGGCTGCTATCTTGCCTGGTTTGCGCAGGATCAATACGTCTCGAACGCCGGATTTTCGGTGCGCAAGGAAGAAGGCGCATCTGTTGTCGATTCCATCGCTGGCATCACGCAGATCACGGGCTCGGTGTCGACAGACGCCGAAATCCTGTACGCATTCATCAAAAGCCAGGACATGGTTCAGCGTATGGACAGCGAGCTTGATCTGACCGGGATTTACAGCCGCAATTACGATGGCGATCCGCTGTTCTCGCTCAAGCCCGACGCGACAATTGAAGACAAGGTAAAGTTCTGGCAGCGCGTCGTCGTAGTGAAATATGATGAGGCGACCGGCCTTCTTGACCTTCAGGTTCGTGCCTTTACCCCGGAAGAGGCACAGAAAGTCGGCCAGTCGATCATCAATTACGGATCGGAAATGATCAACGGGCTTAGCGAAATTGCCCGCGAGGACGCGACCCGCTATGCCATGAAGGAACTTGATCGCGCTGTGATCCGTCTGAAAGAGGCGCGCGAGGCGTTGACCCGCTATCGCTCGGAAACCCAGACCGTCGATCCGACTGCCGATGTTCAGGTTCAGCTTGGCCTGATGACAACGCTTCAGGGCCAACTTGCCGCTGCACTGATCGAACAGGACCTGCTGAAAGACTATGCCCCGGATTCCGATCCCCGCTTTGTTCAGCTTGAACGCAGGGTCGAAGTGATCAACCGCCGCATTGCCGAGGAAAAGCGCAAGTTCGGCGTCGGCGGTGAGGGTGGCGCGGACTCGGACGATTATGCGACCCGATTTGCCCAATATGAAAGCCTGCTCGTCGACCGTCAGGTGGCCGAAGAAGGTTTCCGCAGCGCCACGGTCATTCTTGATGCGGCCCGCGGCGAGGCACAGCGCAAAAGCCGCTATCTTGCCGCACATGTGCAACCAACGCTGGCGCAAGGGGCGCTTTATCCCCACAGCCTGCAGATGATGGTGCTGACGGCGTTCTTTCTGACTTTGGCCTGGGCGCTTATGGTTCTGATTTTCTACAGCATCCGTGACCGCCGGTAAGCCATGATCCGACTGATCAATCTGAACAAGACCTTTGTCTTGAACAATCTGCGCAAGACGGTTGCCGCAAACTTGAATGCAACCTTTCCCACCGGGGTGTCAGTCGCACTTCTGGGCCGCAACGGCACTGGGAAATCCACTCTTCTGTCAATGATCGCGGGCACCACCGATTACGATTCCGGCGAAATCGAATTGACCGGATCGGTATCTTGGCCAGTCGGGTTTCGCGGCAGCTTTCACAATGACCTGACCGGCGCGCAGAACATCCGCTTTGTCGCGCGCGTCTACGGTGTGGATACAGATGAGTTGATGGAATTCGTTCGGGAATTTGCCGATCTTGGTCAGCATTTCCACATGCCGGTCCGCACCTATTCGTCGGGTATGCGGTCGCGTCTGTCGTTTGGCTTGTCGATGGGCATCAAGTTCGACACCTATCTGGTAGATGAGGTGACAAGCGTCGGCGATGCCATATTCAAGGTCAAAAGCGGCGAGGTTTTTGCAGAACGTCTGCAAACCTCGGGTGCCATTGTCGTCACCCATTCGATGAGCGTGGTGCGCAAGTTGTGCACGGCAGCCGCGGTTCTGGAAGATGGCGATTTGACCTATTATCCGGATGTGAATGAAGGCATCAAGAAACACCACGAAAACATGCGCGTTGACGAAGCAGCCGACCGTGAAATGGATGAAGGCGTGTGATCTGCGGCTACTGAGCAGACGTCCACACACCGTTCATGCACACCCCGCGCAAGCGTAAATCACTGTCCAGACAGACAAAATCCGCGCGACGTCCAGCCTCTATCCGGCCAAAACGGTCTGAAGCGCCGACCACGCCTGCGGGAATGACTGTCGCCATTGACAGGGCCCGCTCGACAGGCAGCCCGACGCTCCGAGCCAGGATACTGATGGCCCCGGTCATGGTCAGATCGGCCCCGGCCAGCGTTCCGTCGGCCAAAGTCAGCCGCCCGTCACGCCGGAAAATCCTGCGCCCGCCCAGCGTCGTTTCAGTCAGGCCAGTGCCCGCAACACTCATGCAATCGGTCACCAGAAACAGGCCGTCGGGCATGGCCGCCGCCGCCACACGCAGAACCGAGGGGTGAACGTGATGGCCATCCGCAATGATGCCTGCGGAAATCTTTCCGGTCAGCGCGGCACCAACCAATCCAGGCGCGCGCGGGGAAAGCTGGCTCATCGCGTTGAAAAGATGGGTCACGCAGCGCGCACCTGCCCGGATCGCCGCATCAGCCGTCTCATAGCTGCAATCGCTGTGCCCCAGACTGACGATCACACCCGCCGCCGTCAGCGCCGCAATCTGGTCTGGCGTCGCCGCCTCGGGTGCAACGGTCACCATCAGGGCGGGCATCACCTGCGCGGAGTCGCAAAGCTGCGCCAGATCATTGCCCGTCATTGGACGGATCAGTGCCGAGTCATGCGCACCCTTGCGGAGCGGGTCAAGATGCGGTCCCTCCAGATGTAGTCCCAGAAAGCCCGGAACGCCTGCCCGTGCTGCGGCCTTTCCCGCCGCCAGTACCCGCGCGGTCGTATCCGGTGTGTCGGTTATCAGCGTGGGCAAGATGCCTGCTGTGCCCATGCTGCGATGAAGGGCACAAAGATCACTTAGCGCGGCCTGATCGGTTGTTGCTCCGACCATATGCCCGCCCCCGCCATTCACCTGCAGATCGACATATCCGGGTGCCAGAATGAAACCCGAAAGGTCAATCCGCGTTGCCTTCACCGGGTCGGTCGTCAGGGCTGAAATCTGATCACCCCGGGTCACAACCGACAGCCCGTCCCGCAACCGCGTGCCATCAAAGACCCGCGCGCCGTGAAAGTTCTGCTCCATCCGGACCCCCTTTTCCCACCAGCCGGGACACCGAAAGCTATCCGGTTCCCGATTGGCTGAAAAGCCACCCGGTTCAAGACGCAGGCCAAGGAAAGGGGCAAGCATAGACTTAAAGGCTGGCCGTCATCGGCTGCGAATGGCCTTCATCGACGATTCTGGCGAATTCCGCAAAGAACTGATCTGCCAGTTTCTTGGCGGTGCTTGTCATCAGGCGGCTGCCCAATTGCGCGATCTTGCCGCCAATATCCGCCTTGGCGGTGTATGTCAGCAAGGCTGCGCCGCCCATATTCTCCAGCGTCACATCTGCACCGCCCTAGGCAAAGCCGGTAATTCCACCATTCCCGGTGCCCGACAACGAAAACTGATGTGGCGCACCTGCAGAATAAAGCGTCGCCGTCCCTGAAAGCCGGGCATTCACCGGGCCGATTTTCAGCACAACCTTTGCCTCAAGATCTGTGTCGGAGTGTTTGATCAGCTCTTCACATCCCGGAATACACCTTTCCAGAACAGCCCGATCGTTCAGCGCCGCGAAAACAAGGGCGACCGGGGACTTGATTTCGATCTCATCATTCAATTCCACGGGTTCATCCCTCGGCAGCAGGGAAACGTGATGGTGGCCTATCCGGTGGTTTCAACGGCTTCGCCTCCCGAACGCTGCAGTCCACGACGGGTCAGAACCACTTCCGACAGGATCGAAAGCGCGATTTCGTTGGGCAGGATCGCGCCGATGTCCAGTCCGGCGGGTGATTTGATCCGGTTCACCGCCAGCCGATCCATACCCGCAGCAACCAGCCGGTCTGCCAGTGTCTGAAATTTACGGCGGCTGCCGACAAACGCCGCAAACCGGGGGGCGGCAAGGGCAGTGGCGCGCAATGCCGCCTCGTCGTCCTTTCCCTGCGTGGCGATGATCACAAACTGGCGGTCCGGCACCCCGGTATTGCCACCAAACACCCCGTCTGGCGTGTGCGTTACAAGCAGATCGAACCCGGCGGCCAGTTCAATCAGCGCCCGTGCAACCGGGCCGTCGCCGCAGATCACCAGTTCGGCTTGCGGCAGCACCGGTTCGATGAAAATATCCATAGACCCTTTTGACGGGCATCCGTTGCGCGCGAACTGGATGCCATCGCGCACTTCGCCGGCCGTGCGCCCCTCGGCCGATAGAATCTCTTCGGGGCGCAGCGAGATGAATTGCGTGCTGCCGTCTGCCAAGGCGATCTTTGCGGCCTTGCTGACCGCCGAACGGATGCAACCACCGCCAACCCAGCCTTCGACGATGGTGCCATCGGCCATGACAATCGCCTTGGCACCGGGTTTCGCCGATGTGGCATTGACCGTGCGCACGACCGTGGCAATCGCGAAAGGCTGTCCCGAGGCGCGCAGGCTTGTCACCCGGTCGTCCAGGGAGTTGCTGTTCATACCCATGCCAGCTCCCTTTCCAAGGCGGACAGATTCTCAAGCGTGTTCGCGGCGGCGAACATATCCAGATAGGGCAGGGCCGCCGCCATACCCCCCGCAACAGGCGCGTAATCCTTCCACCCCTTCAAAGGGTTCAGCCAAATGATCTTGCAGCCGCGACGCCGGATGTCGCGCAACGCCGCAGCCAGAACCGCGGGCGGATCGGTGTCATATCCATCAGACAGAATGATCACCACGCTGCGCCCCGACACAAACCGCCGCGCATAAGTTCTGGCAAAAAGCGCAAGGTTAGACCCGATTCTTGATCCCCCGCCAAAGCCGTCAGCCAGCAAAGACAGCCGGTTCAGTGCGCGGAGCGGATCATCATCACGCAGCGCCCCGGTGATCCGCGCCAACCGAGTGTGAAACAGATAGGCATCGGCGGTGTCATCCACCCGGATCAGCCCGGCCAGAAACGACAGGAACACCCGCGCATAAACGGTCATCGAGCCGGACACATCGCAAAGTGCCGTAATCTGAACCGGGCGGTCGGGCCGATGGCGGCGCGGCAGGTGGATCGGCTCGCCGCCCGTCGCCAGACTTTTGCGCACCACTTTGCGAAAGTCGATCTGCGCACCCTTGCGGGCGGCGATGCGGCGGCGAGATCGGC
>JBGSRQ010000055.1:0-4210 GCA_041737515.1 Rhodobacterales bacterium
CGGGCAGGACGGGCCTGCCGTCATCGCGCTGCGCGACCGCCTGATCGCGATGGGATATCTGTCTGCTTCGGCCACGGCCACCTATGATGAGGCGCTGCGCCGCGCAGTCGAAAGGTTCCAGATCGACCACGGACTGAATGCCGATGGTGTGGCGGGTGCGGGCACTTTGGCCGAGATCAACCTTGGCCCGCAGGCGCGCCTGCAATCGGTCATCGTGGCACTGGAGCGCATGCGCTGGATCAACTTCGATCTGGGCAAGCGGCATATCTGGGTCAACCAGACCGATTTTACTGCCAAGATCGTGGATGACGGCAAGGTTACGTTCTCGACCCGGTCCGTGATCGGGCGCGAGGATCATGATCGCCGCACGCCGGAATTTTCCGATGTGATGGAATTCATGGTGATCAATCCATCGTGGAGCGTGCCACGTTCGATCACCGTCAAGGAATATCTTCCGCTGATGAAACGCAACCCGAATGCAGCCGGGCATCTGAAGCTGATCGACAGGTCAGGCCGGGTGGTCAGCCGTGCATCGGTCGATTTCAGCGCGTATACCGCGAAGAATTTCCCCTATGCCATGCGGCAGCCGCCGTCAGACGGCAATGCTTTGGGGCTGGTGAAATTCATGTTCCCCAATCAATGGAACATCTATCTGCATGACACGCCAACAAAATCGCTGTTCGCCAACGAGGTGCGGGCGTTCAGCCACGGCTGCGTCCGGCTGGGCGACCCGTTCGAATTTGCCTATGCGCTGCTGGGTCCGCAATCGGCTGATCCCAAGGCTGAATTCCAGTCGCATCTGCGCACCAATGCGGAATCGGTGGTTCGGCTGGTGGAGCCGGTTCCGGTGCATCTGGTCTATTTCACCGCCTTTCCGACCGCGCGCGGCGAGATGACCTATCGCCGCGATATCTATGGCAGGGATGCGGCGATTTTTGCGGCACTCAAGGCCGCCGGGGTGGTCGTGGCCGACGTTCAGGGCTAAACATTTGGGCAAGCCGCCCAAGTCAGGACATCAGCCATGACCGACCACAGCATCCGGGATATTGCCGCGGCCCTTGGGGCAGAAGCGGCTGGCGATCTCGATCTGCTGATCTCTGGTGCCAGTGAACCGGCAACGGCAGGGCCCGACGTGCTGGCCCTGGCGATGAACCCGACTTACGCAGACGGTCTGGTGCAGGGGCAGGCACGCGCGGCGATGGTCTGGCAGGGGGCTGACTGGCAGGCGATGGGCCTGAAGGCCGCGATATTTGCACCAAGGTCGCGTCTGGCGATGTCGGGGCTGACGCGGATGCTTGATCCGGGGCCGGATATCGCGCCCGGCATTCATCCCATGACGGTGATTGATCCGTCGGCGCAGATCGGCAAGGACGCGGCAGTTGGCCCGTTCGTGGTGATCGGGGCGGGCGCTGTGATCGGGGCGGGCGCGCGGATTGCCAGCCACGTCAGCATTGCCGAAGGCGCGGTGATCGGGGACGACGCGCTGATCCTGCAAGGTGTGCGGATTGGCGCGCGGGTGCACATTGGCGCAAGGTTCATCGCACAGCCCGGAGCCAGCATTGGCGGCGACGGATTTTCCTTTGTAACCCCCGAAAAATCGGGAGTCGAGGAAATCCGCGAAACCCTTGGAAGCCGAAGCGAAATCCGCAAGCAGGCCTGGGTCCGCATCCACTCGCTGGGGTCGGTGAAGATCGGCGACGATGTCGAGGTCGGGGCAAATGCCTGCATCGACCGGGGCACGATCCGCGATACCGAGGTGGGCTCGGGCACCAAGATCGACAACCTGGTGATGGTTGCCCACAACGTGACGATCGGGCGCGATTGTCTTTTGTGCTCGCAGGTGGGGATCGCGGGTTCGGCGCGGATCGGCAACCGGGTGGTGCTTTCCGGGCAGTGCGGGGTCAATGACAACATCTTTGTCGGTGATGATGTGATTGCGGGCGGGGCAACCAAGATTTTCACCAATGCGCCTGCCGGCCGGGTGCTGCTGGGCTATCCGGCGGTCAAGATGGAAACCCATGTCGAGATGCAAAAGGCGTTGCGCCGCTTGCCGCGCCTTGCTGCTGCTTTTGCGGCGCTGCAGAAATCGGTTTCAAAGCCGGATCAGACAGATTAATTCTGGCGCAGGGTGCAGGAGGCCGACATGACACGGATCAAGGACAAGGTCATCGCGATCATCGCCGAACAAGCCGTGCTGGACGTGGCGGATGTCAAGATGGACTCCACGCTGGAAAGCCTTGGCATCGACAGTCTGGGGCTGGTGGAATCGATCTTTGCGATCGAAGAAGCGTTTGATATTCAGGTGCCATTCAATGCGAACGAACCTTCACAATCGGATTTTGACATCTCGTCGGTCGCGGCCATCGTTGCTGCGGTCGAAAAGCTGGTCGCCGGGCCTGCATGAACCGCGTGGTCATTACGGGTGCCGGCACGATCAATGCGCTGGCACATGATGTCGCCGGCACGCTTGAGGCATTCCGCGAGGGGCGCTGCGGGATAACCGAGCTTGATATCCGCGACAAGGACCGGTTGTCGATCAAGATCGGCGGGCAGGTCCACAACTGGGACCCGGAGGTTCACTTCAACCGTCAGCAGATTGTTCTGTATGACAAGTTCACCCAGTTCACCCTGCTTGCCGCGCGCGAGGCCGTGGCGCAATCGGGGCTGAATTTCGATGGTCGTCTGGGGTATGACGCGGGCGTTGTTCTGGGAACGGCAGGTGGCGGTGTCAACACATGGGATGACAACTTCCGCGCCGTTTATGAAGAGGGCAAGAATCGCGTCCATCCCTTTGTTGTTCCCAAACTGATGAACAACGCCGCCGCAAGCCATGTTTCAATGGAGTTCAACCTCAAAGGCCCAAGCTTTACCGTGGCCACCGCCTGCGCCAGTTCCAACCACGCGATGGGGCAGGCGTTTCACATGGTGCGGTCGGGCATGACCAAGGCGATGGTCACCGGCGGGTCAGAATCGATGCTGTGTTTCGGCGGCATCAAGGCGTGGGAGGGGCTGCGCGTGATGTCGAAAGACGCGTGCCGCCCTTTCAGCCTGAACCGGAACGGCATGGTGCAGGGCGAAGGGGCGGCGATTTTCGTGTTCGAAGAATACGAACACGCCCGGGCGCGCAAGGCCGAGATTCTGGCCGAGGTGATCGGCTTTGCCATGACCTCGGATGCATCCGACATCGTGATGCCATCCAAACAGGGGGCGGCGCGGGCGATATCGGGTGCGCTGCGCGATGCGGGGCTGAATGGTGAGGAGGTGGGCTATATCAATGCCCACGGCACCGGCACGGCGGCCAATGACAAGACCGAATGTGCGGCGGTGGCGGATGTTTTCGGGCATCACGCGGACCGACTGATGATTTCCTCTACCAAATCCATGCACGGGCATCTGATCGGTGGCACGGGTGCGGTGGAATTGCTGGCCTGCATCATGGCGTTGCGTGACGGGGTCATCGCGCCCACGATCGGCTATGAAGAACCCGACCCCGAATGTGCGCTTGATATCGTGCCCAACACGGCGCGTGATGCGAAAGTTGACGTTGTGTTGTCAAACGCTTTTGCCTTTGGCGGGCTGAACGCGGTGCTGGCGCTGCGCCGCGCACCCTGAGCCTGCACCCCGAGCGCCGGGCAGAAAAACGCCGCGCGCCGGTATGGGTCGCGCGGCGTTTGTCGTCTGATTACTTCTTCACCGTCGCCAGCAGTGCGTCATATGCCGCCGTAAAGCCCTTCAGCGAGATGGTCAGTTCCACCTTCTGATCCGGGGCCACGGCAGGCACGATCGTGACCTTGCCGACATTGCCCTTTTTCATCGCAGTCAGATCCTCGGCTGTCAGACCGATGCGCGACAGGCAGCCCTCGATCGTGCAAAAGCTGAACGGATAGGTGCGCGCCTTGTTGGCATCAACCTGCAGCGTCAACTGTTCGGTCAACTGGGTTTCCAGCGGGGCCAGAACGGTGGCACCTGCCACGGCCTTTTGCCCGGCGGGCAGCGGGAACATGGTGAATTCGGCTACCGGATTGGTCGTCGAGTCCTTCAGCAACTGGTAAAGCTGGCAGGGGTCTGCACCATCCTGCGCGCGCACACAGCGCACTTCCCAGTCATCATGTTTGGACAGCGAATAGATCGACCCCGGGCCATCGGCGGGCGGCGCGCCGACTTCGGTGCCCAGCGGCAATTCATCGACCGGGGCGGCGGGCGTCGTTGC
>JBGSRQ010000085.1:0-9361 GCA_041737515.1 Rhodobacterales bacterium
GGCGTTCCGCAGGCGCTGGTCGAAGATTACGGCAACGCCACCGCCGAAGTGCGCTTTCTGGCTGGTGTGACGGTGCCCGAGGGCAAGACGATGCAGGTCTGGACCCTGCCCTCGGCGCAAACCGGCCCGGTATCGCTGGGCATCCTGAACGGGGCTACTGCGACTCGCCTGCGCGGGCCCGATCTGCCACGACCTGCAGCATCGCAGCTTTACGAAATCACCTTCGAGCCGTTGGGCGGATCACCCACCGGCAAACCCACCGGACCCATTCTTGGCAAGGGCCTCGCAGCCGCACAGCCCGGCTGACGCAGACGGTTTTTTGCAACATCCAATGCGCGCGGGCGGGTTTTCGCGTGCAGCAATCACACCGGCCGCGCACGAACTCCGGCCTCGGCCCTTGAAACATGCCGCCGCATGATCAATGTGGAAGCCACCATGATCGGAGAAAAGAATGGCACTCGCGGTTCAGCATCAGGCAAAATACTGGGGCATTGCCTTTGCGGTTTTTCTGGTGGTGCTGTGGCTTTTGGGCGGCGTGATACTGCCTTTTCTTGTCGGCGGCGCGATTGCCTATTTCCTTGATCCGGTGGCTGACCGGCTGGAGCGTGCGGGGCTGAACCGGGTGGCCGCGACAACCGTCATCTCGCTGGGCATGCTGCTGTTCGCCGTGCTGCTGGTGCTGGCGATCATTCCGACGCTGGTCAACCAGTTGACCGCGCTGATCAACGCCGCGCCGCAGATTTTCACCCAGTTGCAGACGTTTCTGACCGAACGCTTTCCGCAGGTTCTGGACGAAGGCTCGCCCGTGCGCCAGACGCTGGCGCAGATCGGCAACACGATCAAATCGCAGGGCGGTGAGGTTGCAAATACCCTCATCGGTTCGGCGCTTGGCATCATCAACGGGGTGGTTTTCATGGTCGTGGTGCCGGTCGTGTCGTTCTATCTGCTGCTTGACTGGGATAATATGGTGGCCAAGATCGACAAGCTTCTGCCGCGCGACCATGCCCCGGTGATCCGCCAGCTTGCGGGTGAAATTGACCGGGTTCTGGCGGCCTTTGTGCGCGGGCAAATCTCGGTCTGTCTGATTCTGGGCACGTTCTACGCGGCGGCTCTGATGCTGGCGGGGCTGCAGTTCGGGCTGATCGTCGGAGCGATTGCGGGGGCGATCACCTTCATTCCCTTTGTGGGGGCGCTGATTGGCGGTGCTTTGGCCATTGGTCTTGCGTTCTTTCAGTTCTGGGGCGACTGGGTGTCGATCGGGATCGTGGCGGGCATCTTTGCGCTGGGACAGTTTCTGGAGGGCAACGTGATCACGCCGTGGCTGGTGGGCAATTCTGTGGGGCTGCATCCGGTGTGGTTGCTGTTTGCGCTGTCGGCCTTTGGCGCGGTGTTCGGGTTTGTGGGCCTGCTTGTAGCGGTTCCGGTGGCGGCGGCACTGGGGGTGCTGGCGCGGTTTGCGATTGATCAATACCGCGAAAGCCAGCTTTACAAGGGCACGTCGGCGCGGCTTCTGGACCTTGGCAAGGACGATCTGTGACCGGCCAGCTTGCCTTTGACCTGCCGGTTCAACCCGCACTGCGACGCGCTGATTTCTTTGCGTCGCCGGCCAATGCGCTGGCGTTGGCGGCAATCGACGGTTGGCGCGACTGGCCCGACCGGCGGATGCTGCTGATCGGGCCTTCGGGGGCGGGCAAAAGCCATCTGGCCCATATCTGGGCCCATGATGCGCGTGCACGCATCCTGCCCAGCACCGCCCTGCCCTCTGTCGATCTGCGCGACCTTGTGGACGCGCCCTTGTGTGTCGAGGATGCCGGCCGCGCCATGGGCAACCCCGCCACCGAAACCGCATTGTTCCACCTGTGGAACCTGATGGCCGAGGGCGAATCCCCGCTCCTGATCACCGCCGATGCCGCCCCGCGCGATTGGCGCATAGCCCTGCCAGACCTTGCCAGCCGCCTGAATGCTGCGCCACAATCCCGGATTGACGCACCCGATGATGCACTGCTGTCGGCCGTTCTGATCAAGCTGTTTGCCGACCGCCAGATCGCCGTGTCACCGACACTGATCCCCTATCTTGTGGCGCGGATGGACCGGTCCATCGCGGCTGCACGCACGATTGTGGCTGACCTCGACGCGCGCGCTTTGGCCGCCCATCGCCCCATCAACCGCCAGCTTGCGGCGGAATTGCTGGACAGCCCCCCTGCCGACACGAAATAATGTCGTAAATCCTTCACAGGAAGGCCCGATAAGACCCCAATGACACAAGCAGATTTCCTCCGCTCGGCCTTCCCCGCCCCGGTGACGCTTCCCGTCGCCGAAATTACCGGCCCGGCACGATTCTTCAACCGCGAACTCAGTTGGCTTGCCTTCAATTGGCGCGTCGTGGACGAGGCGTCGAATATGGCCGTGCCCTTGCTGGAACGGCTGCGCTTTCTGTCAATCTCGGCGACGAACCTTGACGAATTTTTCACCGTCCGCGTGGCGGGCTTGCGGGCGCTGGTGCGCAATGGCACGACCACGCCATCGGAAGATGGCCGCAGCCCGCGCGAACAACTGGCCCTGATTCATGCCGATGCTCGCCGTCTGATGCAGGCGCAAATGAATGTTTTCAACAAGTTGAAAAAAGAGATGGAGGGTGAGGGGATAACCATCCTGACCCGGTCCAAGCTGACGGCGGGCGATCTGAAGCATCTGGAAGATTACTTCATCAACAAGGTTTTCCCGGTTCTGTCGCCGTTGGCTATCGACCCGGCGCACCCGTTCCCGTTCATACCCAACACCGGCTTCTGCCTTGGGCTGGAGCTTGAACGCGCCATTGACCACCGCACGTTAAAGGCACTTTTGCCGATCCCGCAGCAAATCGCGCGGTTTGTGGCGCTGCCTGCCAAACCGGGTCAGAACCGCTTTGTGCCGCTGGAGGAGGTGTTGCTTTTGCACCTCAACATGCTGTTCCCCGGCTACACCGATCGTGGCCACTGCGCATTCCGCGTGCTGCGCGACAGCGATCTGGAGGTCGAGGACGAGGCCGAAGATCTGGTGCGCGAGTTTGAAACCGCACTCAAGCGCCGCCGTCGGGGCGAAGTGATCCGCCTGAAAATCAGCGCCGGCGCGCCTGATGAACTGCGCGATCTGATCATGGAAGAACTGGCCGTTTCGGATGATGAGGTGGTCGAGATTCGCGGCCTTCTGGGCATGGCCGACCTGAAAGAACTGGTCCTGTCCAGCCGCCCCGACCTTTTGTGGCCGCCGTTCAGCCCGCGCATTCCCGAACGGGTGCAGGACCACGACGGCGACATGTTCGCCGCGATCCGTCAAAAGGACATGCTGCTGCACCACCCCTACGAAACCTTTGACATGGTGGTCAGGTTTCTGGAACAGGCAGCGCGCGACCCCAACGTTCTGGCAATCAAACAGACGCTTTACCGCACCTCGAACGACAGCCCCATCGTCAGTGCATTGTGCGAAGCGGCCGAGGCGGGCAAGTCGGTGACGGCCCTGGTAGAGTTGAAAGCGCGGTTTGATGAGGCCGCGAACATCCGACAGTCACGCCGACTGGAACGGGCCGGCGCGCATGTGGTTTACGGCTTCATGCATTACAAAACCCACGCGAAAATCAGCACCGTCGTGCGGCGCGAGGGTGAAAATCTGGTAACATACACGCATTACGGCACCGGCAACTATCACCCCATAACCGCTCGGATCTACACGGATCTTTCGTTTTTCACCTGTGATGCGGCACTGGGCCGGGATGCAACCAAGGTGTTCAATTATCTGTCGGGTTATGTGCAACCAGCCGATCTGGAAAACCTTGCCATCGCCCCGACCACGTTGAAACCCCGCCTTCTGGAACTGATCGCCGCCGAGGCGGGCCACGCCCGCGCCGGAAAACCCGCCGAAATCTGGTTCAAGGTCAACAGCATCATCGAACCCGAGGTGATCGACGCGCTCTACGCCGCCTCGAACGCGGGCGTCAAGATCAACGCCATCGTGCGCGGCATCTGCGGACTTCGACCAGGAATCAAGGGGTTAAGTGAAAATATCCGGGTAAAATCCATCGTCGGGCGGTTTCTGGAACACAGCCGGATCGTGTGTTTCGGCAATGGTCACGGGCTGCCCTCAAAGAAGGCGAGGGTATTCTTCTCGTCTGCCGACTGGATGGGCCGCAACCTGAACCGCCGTGTGGAAACGCTGGTCGAGGCGAAAAATCCGACTGTGAAAGACCAGATCATGGGTCAGATCATGGCCGCGAATCTTGCTGATACCGCTCAAAGCTGGATTTTGCAGCCCGACGGGCGGTATGAACGCATATTGACCTCGGCCAGTGGCGTGCTGTTCAACTGCCACCGGTTCTTCATGGAAAATCCGTCGCTTTCCGGGCGCGGCACGGCGGGCGACAAGGACGCGCCCCGCCTTGCCGGGCAATCGGAAGAAGCCCCAGACTGACCACGCGTCAATCCCGTCAAGCTGCGTGGAATCGTTGACCCTCGGCCTCATCGGCGGCATGGTCCGGCGCAATGAAACGACGCGGAGCGCCCAATGCCAGATGCAGCCGACCTGAGCGAACCTGCGGACGACGCTGGCATTTTTGGCCGCCCGCTGTTTGACGACCCGTCTGCCCGCGCGTTGAGCCGGGTGGGTGTGGTCGATGTCGGGTCAAACTCTGTCCGGATGGTTGTGTTTGATGGCGCGGCCCGCAGACCTGCCTATTTCTACAACGAAAAGGTCATGGCAGGGCTTGGGCAAGGGCTGGCGCAGACCGGACAGTTGAACCCGCGCGGCAAGGAACGCGCATTGGCAGCGCTGCGTCGCTTTGCACTGTTGGCCGAAGGCATGGCCATATCGCCCCTGACGGTGGTTGCCACGGCAGCCGTGCGTGAGGCGACGGACGGCCCCGCCTTTCAGGCAGAAGTGCTGCGCGAAACCGGCCTGAAGATGACCGTGATCGACGGTGATGAAGAGGCACGTCTGTCAGCACAGGGCGTGCTTCTGGGCTGGCCCGATGCAACCGGGATCGTCTGCGATATTGGCGGCAACTCGATGGAACTGGCGCGCATCGGCGGCGGCAAGGTGGGCAAACGCGGATCGACCCCGCTTGGCCCGTTTCGCCTGCAACAGGTGGATGGCGGCACCGAAGGACGCCTTGCACATATCCGAAACCACCTCAAATCATTGCAATCGCTTCTGAAATCCGACGGCGAGCGGATTTATCTTGTGGGCGGATCATGGCGCGTGATCGCCCGGCTGGACATGGAGCGGCGGAATTATCCGCTGACCGTGCTGCACGAATACCGCATGCAACCCAAGTCCTTGCTCGACACGCTGGACTGGATCGCCGCACATGACGCCGCCGATCTGCGCGCCCGCACCGGAACAGGGGCAGAGCGAATGGCGCTGGTGCCGTTGGCTTGCGAAGTGCTGCGCGAACTGGTGAGAATCTTCAAACCCTCGGAAATCGACATTTCCGCTTATGGCATCCGCGAGGGCCTGCTCTATGAACAGATGCCCGACCGCCTGCGCGCCCGCGATCCTTTGATCGAAGCTGCGCGTGCAACCGAGGCGACGCAGGCCCGTATCCCCGGTTTCGGCAAAAAGCTGTTCGCCTTCCTGTCGCCGATCTTTTCCGATGCAAGTTCCGAAAAGCTGCGTCTGGTGAAAACCGCCTGCCTGCTGCATGACACGACCTGGCGCGCGCATCCCGATTACCGCGCCGAGGCCTGCTTTGACAACGCGACCCGTGCCAATCTGGGCGGGCTTGATCATCCGGGGCGGGTCTTTCTGGGGCTGGCTCTTCTGCACCGCTACAAGAACAGTCGCGCAGGATCACGGATGGAACCGCTGTTCCGCCTGCTGACCGAGGATGAGATGCAAGAGGCCGAGGTTTTGGGCAAAGCCATGCGCTTTGGCGCGATGTTTTCCATCGCCCACCCTGAAGAGGCCGGGCAACTGCGTTGGCAATCGAAGAAAAGTGTTCTGGAACTTATGCTTACACCGCGCGGCACGGGTCTGTTCGGCGAGGTGGCACAGGCCCGTTTCAACGCATTGGCATTGGCCCTTCATGCGACTCCAAAGGTGATCAGCGGCGAATGACCCTGCGGTTTGATCATCTGGCGATCAGTGCCGTAACCCTTGCCGAGGGCATTGCATGGGTCGAGGACCGACTGGGTGTGGCGCTGGCGGGCGGTGGGCAGCATCCGCATATGGGCACCCACAACCGCCTTCTCGGATTGGGTGATGCGTATCTTGAAGTCATCGCGATTGACCCCGAAACCCCTCGCCCCGCATGGCCGCGCTGGTTCGATCTGGACCGTTTCGAAGGCCCGCCCCGGCTGACCAACTGGATCGCGCAAAGCGATGATCTGGTCGGCGATCTGGCGCTTTGCCCGCCCGGCACCGGCGTGCCCGTGGCCCTGTCACGCGGTGATCTGCGCTGGACGATGGCGGTTCCGGGTGATGGCTGTCTGCCGTTTGAGGGCGCGTTTCCGGCGTTGATTGCATGGGTCGGAACTGCCCACCCCTCGCAGCGTCTGCCCGAAATGGGCGTGCGGCTGGACCTGCTGGAGATCGCGCATCCGGCAGCACCAGCGCTGCGTCGGGCGCTTGCGGGGGTGATGACCGACTCCCTCGTGGCGCTGATTGACGGGCCGCAAAAGGCGATGCGCGCCCGTTTTTCTACCCCCCACGGACCGCGATGGATCGAATGATCCGCCCGGTCTTGCCAAGCGACATTCCCGCAATTCTGGCAATCTGGAACCCGATCATCCGTGACACGGCGATCACCTTTACCTCGGTCGAAAAGACTGCCGCCGATATCGAAGCCCTGATCGCAGACCGCGCGGCGGCGGGTTTTCCGTTTCTGATCGCCGGACCGACCGAGGCCATCGGATTTGCCACTTGTGGCGATTTTCGCCCCGGTCCCGGCTACCGCGAGACAGCCGAGCATACGGTGCTGCTTGCGCCTGCGGCACGGCGGCAAGGCACGGGGCGTGCCCTGATGCTGGCACTGGAAGATCACGCCCGGGCAGCGGGCCTGCACTGCCTGATCGGCGGGGTCAGCTCCGGCAACCCCGGCGGCATCGCCTTTCACCGCGCCATCGGTTTTTCCGATACGGTGATCCTGCCCGAAGTGGGCCGGAAATTCGGGAAACGCTGGGATCTTGTGCTGATGCAGAAATTCCTCTCCTGACACTGCCACAAAGCCGGTTTATGCTTGCGCCCATGTCGCTTTGGTCCCGCATCTCTGACGCGTTGTCTGCCCTTGCTGCTGGCGAAGGGCTGGTTGCGGTATTCGAAAAGCTGCGCGGCGCGGGCGATCCGGCCCCGGAACGATCCGTCGCCTTCACCATCGCCGTCATCGCGCTGGGGGCGAAGATGGCCAAGGCCGACGGGCATGTGACGCGCAACGAGGTCTCGGCCTTTCGTGAGATTTTCGTGATCCCGCCGGAAGAGGAGGCGAACGCAGCGCATGTCTTCAACCTGGCACGGCAGGATGTGGCAGGCTTTGACGCCTATGCCCGCAAGATCAGCGTGATGTTCGGCGATGAACGCAAACTGCTGGTGGATCTTCTGGAAGGCCTCTTTCACATCGCCTTGGCCGACGGCGAATATCACCCCAAGGAAGATGCGTTCCTGCGCGATGTGGCGCAGATCTTCGGCGTGGGAGATCGGTGTTTTCGCAGCCTGCACGCGCGTTTCGTCGATCAGGCCGTGCCCGACCCGTTCGACGTTCTGGGCCTGCCCGATGGCGCATCCCTGGCCGAGGCGCGGGCAGCATGGAAACAGGCGGTGCGTGACTGCCACCCCGACCGCATGATCGCACGCGGCGTCCCGCCCGAGGCGGTGAAATTGGCCGAGCGCCGGTTGATCGCCATCAACGCCGCCTGGAACGAGCTTTCAACCCGGCTTGCCGCCTGATGGCCGAGCATCTGCGCATCGCGACGTATAACTGCGAATGGTTCAATACGCTGTTTGATGACAGGGGCCGGATGCTGGAGGATGGCGGGCCGTCCAGCCGCTACCAGGTCACCCGCAGCGAACAGTTGGCGGCATTGGGCATCGTGTTCGCCGCATTGGATGCCGATGCGGTGATGGTGATCGAAGCCCCCGACACCAACCGCAAACGGTCGTCCGTCAAGGCGTTGGAAACCTTTGCCGCCGCCGTGGGCATCCGTGCGCGCAAGGCTGTGACCGGCTTTGTCAGCGAGACGGAATAGGAGATCACGCTGCTTCATGACCCCGACCGCCTGACCGCCCGGCACGACCCGCAAGGCGGGCCGGGCGATCCGGTGCCGCGGTTTGATGGCCAGTTCCGCTATGATCAGGACACCGACGCAGGCTTTGCACCCTTGCGTTTTGACAAGCCGCCGCTGGAACTTGCGGTGACAACCAAAGGCGGTGTAACGTTCAGGATGATCGGCGTGCACGCCAAATCGAAAAGCCCGGGTGCCGCGCGTGGCGAGGCCGCGAACCGGATTGCCATCGACAACCGCCGCAAGCAACTGGCGCAATGCCTGTGGATTCGCCAGCGCGTGCGCAGGCATCTGGAGGCGGGCGACGATCTGATCGTGTTGGGTGATTTCAACGACGGGCCGGGGCTGGATGAATTTGAAGCGCTGTTTGGCCGCTCGGGCGTGGAGATCGTGCTGGGGCTGGAGGATGCGCCCGAATGGCGGCTGACCGACCCGCATGCCGCAATGGCCCTGGCCCGGAAAATGGGAATTTTGCCGACATCCTCGCGGTTCTATCTGGCACCCAAGAAGCGGTATTTTGAGGCACTTCTGGATTTCATCATGCTTTCCGAAGGGTTGGTCGCACGCAGGCCGGAGTGGCGTATCTGGCATCCGCTGAACGACCCCGATTGTTTTGGCACGCCCGAATTGCGCGAAGCACTGCTTGGTGCATCGGATCATTTCCCGGTCACGATGGATATTGACGTCTGATCTGGAATTCGGGGGCGATTGTGCTTATGTTGGTAGAATGAAACAGCTGTTCGCCGCATCGCTTTTGTGCCTTTCCCTGTCGCCCGCGCTGGCGCAGGATCCGCCTGCCGGCGAGATGGAGCAAGGCACCGATCTGATGCAGGAAGGTGCCAAGCTGTTGTTGCGCGGGCTGATGTCGGAAATGGAACCGGCCTTGAAAGACATGACCGAGGCTTTGAAAGAGGCCGAGCCGAAGTTTCGCGACTTGATGGCGATGATCGACGATATCGGCAATTACGACGCCCCGGTGATGCGGCCCAACGGTGATATCCTTATCCCGCGCAAGCCGGATGCGCCCAAGGTCATGCCGCGCGCGCCGGGCAGCGATATCGAGCTGTAAGGCCAAGCGGGTGTTGAGCAAGAGGGGGGGCTGTCTGCCCCCCACG
>JBGSRQ010000098.1:0-2142 GCA_041737515.1 Rhodobacterales bacterium
CAGCAGAACGGCATCGCGATAAGCCCCCGCCTCGCCGTCCAGCAGGCGGCGGAAGGCGGCGGCGTTCTCGGACGGCGTGCCGCCCATGATCGCGCTGAACGGATGCACGGGCAGGCCCGCGTCTTCGGGATGAACGCTGAATTCGCGCAAGGCACCGTCTTCCACGGCGACCACGGCCGAGGGTGCAGCGATGGAAAGCTCATCTGTGCCGTCGCCGCCATGCACCAGCCACGCCCTTTCAGACCCCAAAGCCAGCAGGGTTTCGGCCATGGGGCGGATCAGCGCCGGGGAAAACGCGCCCGTCAGTTGGCGCTTGACCCCGGCAGGGTTGGTCAGCGGACCCAGGATGTTGAAGATCGTCCGGGTGCCAAGTTCGGCGCGCGCGGGCATCACATGGCGAATGGCCGGATGGTGCATTGGCGCCATCATGAAGCCGATCCCGGCCTCGGCCAGGCAAGCCTCGACCACCAGGGGACCGACCATCACATTCAGGCCAAGTTCGGTCAGCGCATCCGCCGCACCCGATTTTGACGACAGGTTCCGATTGCCGTGTTTGGCGACAACAACCCCGGCCCCCGCCACCACAAACGCCGTCGCGGTAGAGATGTTGAGCGTGCCCTTGCCGTCACCCCCGGTGCCCACGATATCCATCGCGCCATCGGGTGCGCGCACCACGTTGCACTTGGCACGCATCACCGATGCGGCGGCGGCGTATTCATCAACCGTCTCGCCGCGCACCCGCAGTGCCATGAGAAATCCACCCATTTGCGCCGGCGTCGCCTCGCCATCAAAGAGTGCGGCAAAGGCGGTTTCCGCCTCGGGCCGCGTCAGGGGGCGCTCGGCGGCGATGCCGATCAGGGGTCTGAGGCGGTCGCTCATGCAGCGACTGCGGCGCAGGCAAGAAACGTGCGCAGCATCGCGTGGCCGTGTTCGGAAGCGATGCTTTCGGGGTGGAACTGCACGCCCTCGATGGGCAGGGTTTTGTGGCGCAGGCCCATGATCGTGCCATCCTCCAGCCAGGCCGTCACCTCAAGGCAATCGGGCAGAGAAGTGCTTTCGACCACAAGGCTATGGTATCGTGTCGCCAGAAACGGCGAGGGCAGGCCCGCAAAGACGCCCGCACCCCTGTGGTGGATCACCCCCATCTTGCCATGCACGATCTCGTGGCAGCGCACGACCTTGCCGCCAAACGCCTGCCCGATGGTCTGGTGCCCAAGACACACGCCCAGAAGCGGTATCCCCGCTTCGGCGGCGGCAAGGGTCAGAGGCAGGCAGATGCCCGCCTGATCGGGGTCGCAAGGGCCGGGCGACAGCACGATCGCGGCGGGGTTCAGGGCCATTGCCGCCTGCACATTCAGCGCATCATTGCGCTCTACCCGCACATTCGCGCCCAATTCGCCCAGATAATGCACCAGATTCCAGGTGAAGCTGTCGTAGTTGTCGATCAGAAGCAACATCTTGCAGGGCCTTTGGGTCGGTCTGTTGATAGGGGGTGAACCCGGATCGCTGTCGCGCTATACATGGGGCAGGCCTTGGGTGGGCGTCAAGACAAACCGATCCGCAGCACGCTTGCAGGATGGGAAAGAAAAGGACGGGAGACGGGCAATGTTCAGGTTTCTTTCGGGCATATTCTGGGGCGGGCTGGTTGGTGTTATCGGCATGGGTGTGTTGTCGCTGACAACCGGCGTGGTCGAACAATCGGCGGTGGTAGTTGCACCAGAGCCGGCAGCTTCGTCAGATGCTCCGGACGCGGTCTCGGCGCAGGCTGCGTCGGATCCCTTGCTTGACGGTTCGGTTCCGCCGGATGCAGCCGCGCAAGTTGTCGTGGCCGATCCGGCAATCGCCGGAACAACCGGTGCCGACGACACTGCCCATGAGGGCGCGACGCAGGCAAAGACGCCGCCGGTGGCTGAGGCCATACCTGATACCGCGCTGCCGGGTGCGGCCGCGGACGAAAGCGCCGGGGCCGGTCTGCAGGTGCAAACGGCGGACCCGGTTGCCCCGATTGAAGGTGATGCGGTGGCCCCGGTGGGAACGACGGGCGCAGTTGCAGACGAGAGTCCCGCGCCACCTTCGACGCCGCAGGCCGTGGCGGCCGTGATACCATCCGAAGAACAGGCTGCGGCCAGCGCGGACGCGCCG
>JBGSRQ010000220.1:0-5871 GCA_041737515.1 Rhodobacterales bacterium
CTCAAGACCGATCTTGGCCTTGACCAGCATCGCGTATTCCGGGGCTTGCGGCGGCAGCTTGTGCAGGAACACCAACGGATCCGACGCGGCGAACGCTTCCAGATTTCCGCGCCGGTCGCGCACGGCAATGTCGCGCACGATGGTGGAGTCGATCTTTGCGGGCACCAGAATTCCGGTCTGCACATCGCGCGCATAATCCAGCAAGGCCACGGACATCGCCACTTCCAGACGGCCCCGGTCACCTTCGGTCTGTGCTGCATGGAACGCCTGCATCAGCGCCTGGGGATCATAGCGCCCGACTGGCAGGCCCTGATCAGACGCCTGCGACAGCACGCTGAACAGGGCGGCACGCCGGTCGGCGGCATCGGCCCCGGTCCAGAAATCGGCATAGCCGCGATCCTTGTAAAAGCCCGCCACCGCCTCATCCCGGGCGGCGTCCTGCGCCAGCTCCTGCGTAAACGGCGACACCTGCGCCTGCACGCCAGAAGGAAGAGTGAAGATTGCAAAAGCTGCAAAGACGAACAGAACGAGAGCAGGCGGGCGGTGGAAAAAGACGGGCATGAGACCTCGGATCGGCGGGCGATGTTTCGAAAAATCTGAGCGATTTGTCTGGCAGAGTCCATTCACAACCCTGCCAATTCGCCACAGATCGTTACATTCGGGCAACGCTTGCGTTGCAATCGCCTCAATTTGAGGTGTTCAGCAAGTTTTAGCCTATTGGAGGTCAAACTGCCCCATCCTCCGCAATTCTGACTTGGGTTGCGATTCGATGTGTGGCATACCAGAAGGGCACTTGGGGATAAGTGGCAAAGAACCGTCGAAACAGGCGGTCTAACCATAGGGACAGGCGTTAAGAATGACGGGACTTATCGGTACAGGCGTGACACGCCGTGGTTTGCTTGGCGCATTTGCAGCAACGGCAATCGTCGCAACACCAACGTATTCAAACGCATTCGGGTTCCTTAAAGGTGCGGGCGACATTCGTCGCGTCAAGATGTATTCAGGCCGGACCGGAGAAAGTGTCGACACCATCTATTGGGTCGAAGGCGAGTATATTCCCGAAGTGTTGAAGGAAATGAACCATTTCCTGCGCGACTGGCGCACCGGAACGGTCATCAAGATGGACCCCCGCAATCTGGACATTCTGGCTGCGGCGCACCGTTTGATGGACGTGTCCGAGCCCTACATGTTGCTTTCGGGCTATCGTAGCCCGCGGACCAACGCGATGCTGCGGTCAAAGTCGGGTGGCGTGGCGAAACACTCGCTTCACATGGTGGGCCAGGCGGCGGATCTGCGTCTGAAATCGCGGTCGGTCGGGCAAATGGCCAAAGCAGCCGAGGCTTGCGCATCGGGCGGCGTCGGGCGGTATCCGCGGTCGAACTTCGTGCACATGGATTGCGGCCCGGTGCGTCACTGGGGCGGCTGAGGCTTCGACATCACGGCAGATCACGAAAAAGGGCGCCCGACCGGGGCGCCTTTTTCAATCTCACGCGTCGCCGTCTTGTGAAATGTTGCCCCTGCCCCGGAATCCCATCGCCACCACGAACTTTTCCGAACTGTCCGACCGGCTGGCTGGCGGTTTGACGTTTGCCACCTTGCGGAAATGCTTTTTCAAAAGCGTCTGCATGCCGATTTCCGCACCACCCGCCAGAACCTTGGCGACAAAGGTGCCGTCCTCCTCCAGCACGTCAAAGGCAAAGGCCAGCGCCGCCTCGACCAATGCGATGATGCGCAGATGGTCGGTGCCTTTGTGCCCCGACGCGGCCGCCGCCATATCGCTGAGCACCACATCGGCAGGGCCGCCCAACCAATCCTTGACCTGCTGATCCGCACCTTCCGCCAGAAAATCCAGCACATGGATCTGCGCGCCTGAAATGCCGTCGATTTCCTGCAGATCAACGCCCAGAACCGACCCTTGCGGCTTGTTGCGTTTTTCACCCAGCGCGTTCACCCGCGACACGGCCACTTGCGTCCACCCACCGGGCGCGCAGCCAAGATCAACCACCCGCGCGCCGGGTTTCAGAAAGCCGTATTTATCGTCCAGTTCCAGTATCTTGTAGGCCGCACGTCCACGATAGCCGTCCTTCTTGGCGCGCACCACATAGGGGTCGTTCAACTGCCGCTCCAGCCACAGCGTGGACGAAAGCTTCCGCCCCTTTGCGGTTTTCACCCGCACCCGCAATTCGCGCAGTCCGCGTCCCGAGGTATTCTTTACCGGTTCTTTGGTCATGTGTAGGGTCCGTCGTCCAATACGCCATCCGCGCTCATCTGTGCATAGAGGAGCCCTTCGCGCAGGCCCCGGTCGGCAACAGACAGCCGGTCGGTCGGCCATATCCGCATCAGCGCCTGAAGGATAGCCGCACCCGACATGATCAGCGCATGCCGGTCGCGCCCGATGCGCGGATCGGTGCGCCGCCCTTCAGGGCCAAGCGACAGGTAATCCCGGATCACGGTATCAATCTGGTCCGACGTCATGTGCAGCCCGTCGACCTTGGTGCGGTCATAACGGCGCAAGCCAAGGAACGAAGCCGCGACGGTTGTCACGGTGCCCGAGGTGCCGATGATCTGAAACCCGGCGCGGGGGTTTTCGGCATTGTAGGGCGAAAAGCTGGCCAGATTTTCCTCGAAATACCAGCTCATCAGGGCAAAGCGCGCGGCGTCGTCATCAACATCCGCAAACTGGTCTTTCAACGTCGCCACGCCAAGCGGCACCGAAATCCAGTCCACCACCCGCGCGGCCGGGCCATCATCCTGCGGCTTGAAACCCGCGTGAAGGCGCATGATCGCGCGCGGGCGGTCTTCGGGGGTGATAGTGGACAGATCAATCCAGACCAGTTCGGTCGAACCGCCGCCGATATCGACAACCAGAAGCTGCTCGGTCGACGCATTGACCAGCGGCGCGCATGAGATCACGGCCAGACGCGCCTCTTCTTCGGGGGCGATAACTTCAAGCTGCAAGCCGGTTTCACGGCGGACCTGACGGATGAACTCTTTCGCGTTCCGGGCGCGGCGGCAGGCTTCGGTCGCCACCAGCCGCATCCGCTTGACGCCGTGTTTTTCTATTTTCTTCTGACAGATGCGCAGTGCCTGAACCGTCCGCCCCATCGAGGCGCGCGACAAGCGCCCCGAGGATTCAAGGCCGACGCCAAGCTGCACGGTCTTGGAAAAACTGTCCACGACCTGGAATTGACTGCCCTTTGGTTGGGCAATCAGCATGCGGCAACTGTTTGTTCCCAGATCAAGCGCGGCATAAAGCCGCCCTGAACCGGGGTCTGCGGGGGCTGACGGCTCGACCGGGCCAGACTTCGGGTTGGCTCCATCGTCATGCACCGGGATCGCGTCCGCCCCATCGGGACGCTCGGGCGCCATGTGTCGCCCTCCATTCGTGGTTGGGATCGAAGGTAGTGCGATGTCGCACACGGTGCAAGCGCGGATCGGGCAAAGCCACGCGCCAAACGTCCCGCGCACAGGTTGGACACCTTCAATGACCGCACGCCGCGCATCTTATTGATGAGAATTTTAACGGTTAGCCCCCCTCGCCCCGCCCCACATTCACAACTAGACTTGACCGGCGTCGCAACCTGCGCGGCACATGTCGAAATCCGACACCGTCTGTCGCAGTCGGGCGCATAGAACACCAACCAACGGGACAAGAGGAATCAGCCATGCCAGAAGTTACCATCGTCTACTGGCGCGACATTCCCGCTCAGGTCATCGTTGGCAAGGGCCGGCGGGCAGCAAAGGTGCAGCTTTCCGAGCGGTTCGAACAGGCGATTGACCGCTGCGCGATGAAGATCGGCGCAAAGGATGCCGATGCCTATCTTGCCGAATGGCGCAAAGCTCCGCCCTACGAAGTGGAGGGCGACCCCGACCCTGTCGCCGCAGCCGAAGCCGCGCGTCTTGAGGCCGAATTCGACACCGCCCGCCTGAAATCACTGATCGACGCCGAGGGCCGGGCCTGACCGCCCGTCACACATCATCATCCCGCTGGAGTTCCATCATGGCGCTTTTCAACTTTCGCCGCGAGGCACCGCAGAGCACAACCGACAGCGCCGCTGTGGAAGCGTTTCTCAAGGATTACTCGATCGAGGTGATGCCGCGCACGGCCGAAAAGGTGGATGACTTCCGCGACCTGCTGCCGAAAAACACCCGCGTCTACATCGCCCATATCGAGGGCACCCCGATTGAGGAGATGGTCGCCACTGCCAAACGGCTGGCAGCCGAAGGCTATACCGTGATGCCGCATTTCCCGGCCCGTATTATCCCCGACCGCGCCACGCTCGCCGACTGGATCGCGCGCTATCAGGGCGAGGCCGGCGTGAACCAGGCGCTGCTTCTGGGCGGCGGCGTCAACACGCCCGCAGGCGATTTTGACGCCTCGATGCAATTGATCGAAACCGGACTGTTTGACGGATTCGAACGCTTGCACGTCGCCGGCCACCCCGAGGGCAACCGTGACATCGACAAGGATGGTGGTGACAAGATCGTGATGCAGGCGCTGAAATGGAAACAATCCTTTTCCGAACGCTCTGATGCGAAAATGGCCATCACGACGCAGTTCTGCTTTGAGGCCGCCCCGGTGATCGCCTGGGCCGACCGTCTGGCCGCCGAGGGGATTAACCTGCCCATCCACATCGGGGTCGCAGGCCCGGCCAAGCTGCAGACCCTGATCAAGTTCGCCATTGCCTGCGGGGTTGGCGCGTCGCTGCGCGTGCTGCAAAAGCGGGCGATGGATGTGACCAAGCTGCTGCTGCCCTATGAGCCGGACGATTTTGTTCAAGCCCTGGCTGCGCACAAGGCCGCCAACCCGGCGTTCGGCATCGAAAGCGTTCACTTCTTTCCCCTTGGCGGCATCAAGACCAACTCCACCTGGGCTATCCAGCACGCGGGGGCCTCTGGCATCCCGGCCTCAAACGCATAAGGACGACCCGCCAATGACGCGCACTGTTATCGAGTCCAAATCCAAGACCGTGATCATCGGTTTTGACGAACCTTTCTGCGTCATCGGTGAGCGCATCAACCCCACGGGCCGCAAGAAACTGGCCGCCGAACTTGAGGCGGGCGATTTCACGACAGTGGAGCGTGACGCGCTGGAACAGGTCGCCTGCGGTGCGATGGTGCTGGACGTGAACTCGGGCGCGGTCTTTACCAACAAGATGGCAACTGACCCGCGCTATGCCGACAACAACTTTGTCGAACCCCCCCTGATGCACGAACTTATCATGCGGATTCAGGCGATTACCGACACGCCCCTGTGCATCGACAGCTCGGTTCCCGGCGCGCTGGAGGCGGGGTTGAACGCCTGTGAGGGGCGCCCGCTGCTGAACTCGGTGACGGGCGAGGAAGACCGGCTGGAACTGGTTTTGCCGCTGGTCAAGAAATACAACGTGCCGGTCGTGGCGATTTCCAATGACGACACCGGCATTTCCGAAGACCCCGATGTGCGCTTTGCAGTGGCGAAAAAGATCGTCGAACGTGCTGCCGATTTCGGTATCCCTGCGCATGACATCGTGGTTGATCCGCTGGTCATGCCGGTCGGGGCCATGGGGTCGGCCGGGCAGCAGGTGTTCACGCTTGTGCGCCGCCTGCGTGACGAGTTGGGCGTGAACACGACCTGCGGCGCATCCAACATCAGCTTCGGTTTGCCCCACCGGCACGGCATCAACGCAGCATTTCTGCCGATGGCGATCTGTGCGGGCATGACGTCCGCCATCATGAACCCCGTCCGCCAGCTGGAAATGGAGGCGATCCGAGCCGCGAACTTCCTGATGAACCACGACGCAAACGGCGGCGAATGGATCCGCTTTGCCAAGGTGCTTGAGGCGGTCGAGGCCGGGGCGACCTTTGCCGAAGCCAGCGCCAATGCGGCGG